>CALKUU010000302.1 GCA_937996665.1 uncultured Xenococcaceae cyanobacterium
GGCATCAAATCCAGTCGCTTGGTCTAATCTAGCAACATTCCCAGCTCTTAACCGAGTACGTAAACGGTCTTTTCCTGTGAAACTACTATCGAAGTTTAAACGAACCTGATCGCTAAAAGTAGTTTGAGTGGGGTCGCCATCAACGCCCTCTCCATCGCCAAAAGTATCGGCGATCGCAAAGACAACTTCGCCCTTAAGTTTAGTAGTAGTAGAGAATTGATTATCTTCTAAGAAAGCAGTCCGACTTTCGATATCATCGACACGACCACTGAGAGTAGCAAGCTCAGCTTCAAACTCTTGAGTAAGACGACTAATAGTGTCGATATCTTCGCGAACAACAGCCTCGGAAGAAGCAACTAAACGTTCGATTTGGTTCAAACAAGAATTCAAACCAGCAGCAAACTCATAACGAGATAAAGCTTGGTTACCCCGATAAGTTTGGTTAGGGAAACCAGCAATACAACCATAACGGTCAACAAGGCTGCGTAGAGCTTCGTAAGCCCAGTCAGCAGGAGAAACGTCGCGGAGCTGGTTAACGTTAGTTACCTGAGAAAGGGAATTCTCAGCAGAATTTTGATATTGGTCTATTTGAGCGATCGACTTTTCAATGTTTTGAATCTTAGGTTTCGCTTGAGCTAGTGAAGCATTTGCTACTAATAAAGAACCCACTGCGATCGCAGGTACGGACTTAATTGCACGCCAGAATAATTTAGACATAAGTTAATTTAATCCTCACACCAAAAAAAGGATAGTTGTAGTTAGTTAAAACACATTAAATTGATCTGAAAAAATCTCTAATTGTGCTTTAAATTGATTTTGTTCTGGATAAATCCTAGTTAATATTACGAAGAAGCGTAAACAGTTATTTTACTGAGATTTTTGAGGAGGATATCTGTTAATAGCCAATTTTTCTAGCTTAAACTGGGGAATTTACTCACCAGTAAAAAAGGTATAGAAATTGTGAAAATTGTTGCCAAAATCTTAGTTGATGAATGTTTCACTTAGGCTCTTGTCCCCGAAGAATTAACTATTTTAAGAATGTCTATATTTTTAAAATGTTCAGGGATTTGAAAAGATCTAAGATCGCTAATCTTGAAGATAATTATTGTTATGTCTTTATAGCTTTATTGTTTATATATTTGCTTATTTAGATCTCTTTTTAGGCACTAAAGTTAAATGAATCCTACTTGTGCCTGTTGTAAAGCTGGAACTCAGGTCGAGATCAAAAAAGGGTGAGCACTGCTCACCCTTGTAATTAATTAGATTGTGCTTAATTAGATTCCCATCAAAGATTTAGAGAATATCTAAACCTAGAATTTGAAAGTAGTTCTAAGTACACCAACAACCTGAGTATCATTGTCGCTATTGCCATCAGGGTTGATAACAACAAAAGCACCAGGAGTAATGCTGATATTGTCGTTAACAGGATACTTGTACTGAGCTTCGATTAGGAAAGTAGTATCTTCATCGTCAGCACCAGCATCATTGTCAGTTAGGCTAGGAGGAACACCACCAGCAACGGAGAAGACAGCGCCTTCTTTACCCAAGTCCAACAAGGAAGCAGTAACAGCAGCAGTATAAAGAGTTGCATCGTTGTCACCACTAGCTTCGCTAGCAAGAGATAAACCACCAGTAGCAGAAAGAACAAGCTTGTCTCCTAGAGTGTAGTTAGCACCCAAGCCGAATTGGTGAGCACGAGTATCAACTCCTCCAAATGGGTCTGCGGCGATTTCACTAGCTGTGTCACCAGTTAGGTTAACGTCGTCTCCAGTAGCAAACTCATAGACGTAAGTAAGAGCGACATCAAGATTATCGCTAGGAGAAACCTCAACTTGAGCACCAGTGCTGAAAGAACCGTTGAAAACACCTTCCCCAGCAGAAGGATCTGCTCCATCTCCATTAGTAAGGTAAAGACCAGTTACTTTAGCTGGACCAAACTCAGTACTAAGACCGACCCCAGCACCATCAGTACCACGGAAAAGAATTGGGTTACGACGGATAAAGCGAGAAAGCCCACCAGTACCACTGCTAGCTAGAGCAGGGTTGTTGACATTAAAGATGTCATGAGTACCTAAACCAGTAGTCCCAACATAACCAGTGAATCTGTCATCTAAGAAAGGAAAACGGTAGTAAAGATCTTCGACTTCAATATTGTTACCGTTGTTGGCATCAAAGCCAAGACGAGTTGAGTTGAATCCAGTTACATCATCAAGTCTAGGTACGTTACCGGCTTGAAGACGAACACGCAAACGGTCTTTACCGTAGAAGCTGCTATCGAAGTTCAAACGAACGCGATCGCTGAAAGTAACCTGAGTAGGGTCGCTATCATCATTAGCACCGTCGCCAAAAGTATCAGCGAGACCAAAGATGACTTCGCCTTTAAGTTTAGTAGTAGTAGAGAACTGGTTATCTTCTAAGAAAGCAGTGCGGCTTTCGATATCGTCAACGCGACCACTAAGAGTAGCAAGCTCAGCTTCAAACTCTTGAGTAAGACGGCTAATAGTATCGATGTCTTCGCGAACAACAGCCTCGGAAGAAGCAACTAAACGCTCGATTTGGTTAAGGCAAGAATTCAAACCAGCAGCAAACTCATAACGAGATAAAGCTTGGTTGCCACGATAAGTTTGGTTAGGGAAACCAGCAATACAGCCATAACGGTCAACAAGACTACGTAGAGCTTCGTAAGCCCAGTCAGCAGGAGAAACG
>CALKUU010000303.1 GCA_937996665.1 uncultured Xenococcaceae cyanobacterium
TCAACAGTTTTTAGACCAAAAATAAGTTAACACTTCATTGTCCGTTCGGAGAAAATTAGTATGGCAGCTATTAGCATTAATGTTTCTACTGTAAAACCTTTAGGCGATCGCGTTTTTGTTAAAGTCAGTGCAGCCGAAGAAAAAACCGCTGGTGGTTTGTTCTTGCCCGATAACGCTAAAGAAAAGCCTCAAGTAGGTGAAGTTGCAGCAGTAGGCCCTGGCAAGAAAAATGACGATGGCAGTTTTACTGCACTTGAAGTCAAAGTAGGCGATAAAGTTCTTTACTCCAAGTATGCTGGCACTGACATCAAACTTGGTAACGATGAATATGTACTACTTTCTGAGAAAGATATCTTAGCAGCGGTTGCTTAAGTAGTCGTTTGATAAGACTAGGTTTTTGAGATCTGGTTTTTAAGACCGAGTTTTTAAGATCAGGTTTTTCGAAGATCAAGTAAGTAGACATCAGACATAATTGAGATTTTTGATAACGCTTCAGCTTCTCAATTGTGTTTTTTGATGGCGCCTCAATCTTTTGTAAACATTGTCCGATCCAAATTCTAAGTACTAATTAAAGGAAAATATTACTTATGGCTAAGTCCATTATTTATAATGATGAAGCTCGTCGTGCCTTGGAAAAAGGTATTGATTTATTAGCTGAAGCTGTAGCTGTTACTCTTGGTCCTAAAGGACGTAACGTAGTTTTAGAAAAGAAATTTGGCGCACCCCAAATCGTTAACGATGGGGTGACAATTGCCAAAGAAATTGAATTAGAAGATCACATCGAGAATACTGGCGTATCACTAATCCGTCAAGCTGCTTCCAAAACTAACGATGTTGCTGGTGATGGTACGACTACTGCGACTGTTCTTGCTCATGCAATCGTTAAAGAAGGCTTACGTAACGTGGCTGCTGGAGCTAACCCGATCGCTCTTAAACGCGGCATCGACAAAGCAACAGAATTTTTGGTTGGCAAAATCAAAGACCATGCCAAACCTGTTGAAGATTCTAAAGCGATCGCTCAAGTAGGTTCTATCTCTGCGGGCAATGACGACGAAGTTGGTCAAATGATTGCTCAAGCGATGGACAAAGTCGGTAAAGAAGGGGTTATTTCCTTAGAGGAAGGAAAATCCATGACTACCGAGCTAGAAATCACTGAAGGTATGCGTTTCGATAAAGGATATATTTCTCCTTACTTCGTAACTGATACCGAAAGAATGGAAGCAGTTCTCGAAGAGCCTTTCATTCTGATTACCGACAAAAAAATTAACTTAGTTCAAGACTTAGTTCCTATCCTTGAGCAGGTTGCACGTCAAGGTAAAACTCTCTTGATCTTGGCAGAAGACATCGAAAAAGAAGCACTAGCAACTTTAGTTGTGAACCGTCTTCGTGGTGTTCTTAATGTTGCTGCGGTTAAAGCCCCTGGATTTGGCGATCGTCGTAAGCAAATGCTAGAAGACATCGCTGTTTTAACTGGCGGTCAAGTAATTTCTGAAGATGCAGGTCTGAAGCTAGAAACTACTAAAATCGAAATGCTCGGTACAGCACGCCGTGTCAACATTACTAAAGACAGCACCGTTATTGTTGCTGAAGGTAATGAAGCTGGTGTCAAAGCTCGTTGTGAACAAATTCGCCGTCAGATGGAAGAAACAGAATCTTCTTACGACAAAGAAAAATTACAAGAGCGCCTAGCTAAGCTTAGTGGTGGTGTTGCGGTTGTTAAAGTTGGTGCTGCAACTGAAACCGAAATGAAAGATCGTAAGCTTCGTCTCGAAGATGCTATCAATGCTACTAAAGCAGCAGTAGAAGAAGGTATCGTTCCTGGCGGTGGTACTACTTTGGCGCACCTAGCTCCTGAACTAGAAACTTGGGCGAGCAGCAACCTCAAAGACGAAGGTTTAACTGGTGCTTTGATCGTGGCTCGTGCTCTAACTGCTCCTCTCAAAAGAATTGCCCAAAATGCTGGTCAAAATGGTGCAGTAGTTGCAGAAAGAGTTAAAGAGAAAGAATTCAATATGGGCTTTAATGCAGCTACTAATGAATTCGTTGATATGCTCGAAGCTGGGATTGTTGACCCTGCGAAAGTCACTCGTTCTGGATTGCAGAACGCAGCTTCTATTGCTGGAATGGTCTTAACTACTGAGTGCATCGTTGTTGATAAGCCTAAAGATGCTGCTCCTGCTGCTGGTGGTGGTGACTTCGATTACTAGGTTTGAGGATTAACGTTGTAATTACTAGCTAACTAGATTTTTGCTTATGAGTTAAGGTGACAGTCTTTTGCTTTTAACTGCACTTAAGCAAATTCGTTAGTAACTAATTCTCAATATTTCTTCACCGATAGTGGAGTAGATCTAAACTTTCTTAGATCTATTCCACTATTTTTTTCGATTTAATTTCGCTTTGTAGGCTATTTTGTTTTTTCGGCAGCTATCCTAGAGAAGTAGTTTTTTCTTAGGTCGATTATTTCTTGTCGATGAAATTTCCTGAAATTATTAAACAAATTAAAATCCAACTGGATTCCTTAGAAGAGAACGCAGAACGCAACCGCCAAGAGCAAATTAAAGTTGTCGAAAGAATAGATCAATTTAAGCAAGAGATTGTTGCCCAGGAGCAGATTCAAAAGGAGCTAGACCACGAGGCTTTAGATATTTGCCGTCAAATCGACGAATTAAAAGATAAAAGGGAAAAACTTTGCAAAATAGAGCTATTTTCTGCCGAATTTCAGGACTTGCAATCGGAACTCGCTCATAGTCCAGAATTACTAGACACCTTATATTCTTCTGTTTCCTCTGCAACACAAACTCCCAATAATTTACTTCCTAAGCAAAAGGAAAATAACAAGAAGGAGAACGGCAAGAACAATGGTCCTAAAAATAAAAACTCCAATCAGAATAATCAGAACGTAAAAAAAGACCCAGAGCAGTTCCAATTTGTGGGGCAAAATGATTCTAAAAAACCATCTCCTGGCGCTAACTCAGAAGAAAAAGAACAACCAAAAAACGAACATTCTGCTGACCCAGATCAAGAATCGACTCAGGAATCGACAGGGGCAGCAGAAATTACGATCGCCGATATCAAAGCTAAATTGCCCAATGCGGAGAAACTTTATCAAAACCTGGTTGCAAAGCACTTAGAGCAATACCATACCTACCAAAATCTGATTATCGATGGCTTGGATTTGATTTGGTGCTCTGTTGCTTTTGTTGCTTTTGGCAAAGAAACCTATAAAAACATGAGCTTAAGACATCACCCTGATCGAGATCCTGATAAAGAAAAATCTGCGATCGCCATGCAATTAATTAATACCGCCTGGGAAATTTCGCAGGAACATTCAATGTCTTAGATGGTAGTAATGTTTTAGATGCTAGTTTTTGGAATTTGAAATCTGTTGATGCTATCTCTAGTAGGCAGGTCAAAGCTAATATTTTTTGACCCAAAAAAGCAGCAGAAGAACTAACTTGCATCTTCTACTGCCTTTTTGACTTATCGGAACTTTACTAGAGTTCCTTAGTTATCTTGCTATCGTTAAACTTTATTTCCTTGTAACGGCGGTAATTTGACCTTGCCAGCCAAGCCGACAATCTCTAGGCTGCGGATAATCATCCAGCTAATATCAATTTCCCACCAGGCTAAGCCATGACGAGCGGAGTATTGATAGGCATGATGATTGTTGTGCCATCCTTCCCCAAAAGTAAGGAGAGCAACCCACCAACAATTGCGAGAGTAATCGTTAGATTCGTGACTTTGGTAGCCAAATTTATGAGTGGCGCTATTAACAAACCAAGTGCAATGAAAAACAACTACCAAGCGAACAAAAACACCCCAAACAACATAAGACCATCCGCCCCAGAAAAAGATTGCTAAGCCTAAAGCAACCTGAATTGGAACCATGAAGTTATGACAAAACTTGTAGAAGGCGTCATCTTGAATATCTTTAGTGTAGCGAGGAATATCTCCTTGGGACGGACATTCATGCATCATCCATTGCAGATGACTCCAAAAGAATCCTTTATTCGAGTCATGGGGATCGTCGTGAGTGTCAGAATACTTGTGGTGGATACGGTGTAAGCCAATCCAATCAAAAGGGCCACCCTGACAAGCGAGTGTTCCTAACAGAATAAAAAAGTATTCAACTAATTTGTTTGCTTCAAAGCTGCGGTGAGCAGCTAAACGATGAAATCCGACTGTAATTCCTAATTCGGTTGCACAATAAAGGGCAAATGCTACCCCAACCGCGCCCCAGCTAAAATTACTCGGAAAAAAGGCTAAGCAGGCAACCACATGAATGGCTCCCAAGTACATGATATTAACCCAAGCCAGAGGTAACTTATCTGATTTTGCAATTGTCATTTAATAACCTGATTCTCAAATTTATGCATCATTTTCTACCCATAGCTGTATATTTTTAGCAATATGGAGATATTAAAAAGTAAGAATAAAAGATAGAATCGATAATCTCACTCTTCACCTCTCGCTAAAGTGAGTCTGTGGTTTCAAATATGTCTTTCTAAGCTATGTTAAGTTTTGTTCTTATAATTAATAATCTCATGAGATGTCCTCAGTTTGAGAATTTTCTCGCAGAAAAATGACAAAATTAGACTTTTTTAAGGTTAGCGCTTTTCAGAAAATCAACAGTAAAGGTATAGAGATATTAAATGATTAGTCGTCTTGAACTGCTCCAAGAAGCAGAAAAATCACTATCGAATATCTTTTCTGGTATTGATGCTCAGGTCAAGGAAAATCTCAAAAAAGTCCTCAATGCTTACCGCGATCGCAAAGTTGGGGCGCAGCATTTTGCGAGTGTTAGTGGTTATGGGCATGATGATTTGGGGAGGGAAACCCTTGATTTGGTTTTTGCCGAGATTATGAACGCTGAGGCTGCTGCGGTTAGAGTTCAGTTTGTCTCGGGTACTCACGCGATCGCCTGTGCCTTGTTTGGGGTGCTGCGACCTGGTGATGAAATGCTCGCAGTGGCTGGCGCGCCCTATGACACCCTTGAAGAAGTAATTGGTACTAGAGGGGAAAAGCAAGGTTCACTCCAAGATTTTGGGATTGGTTACCGTCAGTTGGAACTTACCGAGTCGGGTTCGATTGATTGGCAAGCTTTAGCTAGCTCTGTTAAAGCGAAAACTCGTTTAGTTTTAATTCAAAGATCTTGTGGTTATAGTTGGCGACAAAGTCTTTCAATTGAAGAGATTGGCAGAATTGTCGAGGTTGTTAAACAACAAAACCCTCAGACAGTTTGCTTTGTGGATAATTGCTATGGGGAATTTATCGAAACCCAAGAACCGACAGCGGTTGGCGTAGATTTGATGGCTGGCTCGTTGATTAAAAACCCTGGGGGCACGATTGTTAGCGCAGGTGGTTATGTGGCTGGTCGGGCGGATCTGGTGGAGATGGCTGCTTGTCGGTTAACCGCACCTGGAATTGGTAGTCATGGTGGGGCAACTCTAGATCAAAGCAGATTATTATTTCAAGGTTTGTTTTTGGCTCCGCAAATGGTTGGGGAGGCGATTAAAGGGAGTCATCTGATTGCCTATGTGTTCGACAAGCTTGGTTATCCTGTTAGTCCTGCTCCTTTTGCTCCTCGACGAGATATTATTCAAGCGATTCAGCTCGGAACACCAGAGAAGTTAATTGCTTTTTGCCAAGCGATTCAGCAGCATTCACCGATTGAT
>CALKUU010000304.1 GCA_937996665.1 uncultured Xenococcaceae cyanobacterium
CTTGGATTAGTTGAAGATGATGGACTAATAAGTTTGCTAGGTCTATTGATTTGTGCAATAGGTGCAACAATCTCTATTTCTATTTTTATTGGCGTAATCTGGGGTGGTTCTAGCCTAATTGATGTTCTAAGACAAAAATTCGCTAATTAGAACAAATTCTATTGCAAACAACCACCATATTATTAACTACTCACAATCAACAACTTCGATTGTAGACAATCAAGAACAAGACACTACATAATTTCTATAAACTAGGGAATAAACTCTTCGCTTGAAGTGGATCCGCCATTTTGTGTTTTGCCAAAAACTCATCCTGAATAAGATCGCGAAAATTATTTAAATCTTGTGGCCAAGAATTAATATATTCTCTAAGTTGTTTGAGTTTTTCATTAGGAGCTAAATCTGGACTCAAATTATAGTTAAAGCTTCCCGAAAATAAAAGAGCATTCATGACTTCTTGTTCGGGATGTTGCAATCTTGCTTCAGCAATACTAATTGTTAGATGACAACGTTCAAGACGATACATTAAATTAATTCCTGCTTGCACCGGTTCTATACCAATCTTTTTCCAAGATCCAGGAGCTAATAGTCGCTCAGAAATATAATTTTGAGCCGCATTTTGATCGTCAGGAAAAGGAACTAGCATTTTAGGAGTAAAACTCATTCCTATGTAATCAGCATGAGGTAGCTTATTAACATATCGGGTTGCTACCTTGCCAATCATAATATCCTGAATCTCTTTATTATTAAGAGCTTCTCCCAAAGTAAAACTTCGTGGTTGAGCAGAAATATTAACTCCATTCGTATAGCTTAAGTAAGCAGAACTAGCATTTAAAATTGGCTCCTGAGCTAGTTCCCATGCGGAAGGAATAATTCCACTAAATTTGAGAAAATCTTGACTCATGATTGTTGGCGATAAATCTCTCGCACCAATGACAATACCAAGTTCTTCTATTGTCGTATCATTTGCTACGGGCTTAGTACTAGAAGTCTGCATATTTTTTCTATCTGGTGAGTAAACAACTAAGGTAGATTCCCCTAACCTTAAATTGCCCAAACTACTAGTTGAATTTACAACTTTCACAAATAAAGAATGTCATCTAGTTCTCTTTTAATTATTTACTGTCATCAATAGACTGAGAATTTTGTAAGATTTGAAGTGCTTTGGCATATTGAGGATCTGACTTAGTTCCCCATAAACTAGGATCGATGCTTAATCTTACCTGTTGCTCTTCTGTCAAATCGACTTTGACATCAGGCAAGATTCCCTTAGTGTTAATATCTATTCCACTTGGAGGAAAGTAGCGAGCAATAGTTACAGCAACTCCAGAACCATCAGATAAGGAATGAACAGATTGAACGGTACCCTTTCCATAAGTACGAGTTCCAACCAAAGTTGCTCTTCCATTTTCTTTGAGAGCGCCAGCTAAAATTTCACTAGCACTAGCCGAGTAACGATCTATCAAAATAACTAAAGGAAGATCCGTTAAAGATTTTCCATTAGCAGAAAACTTTTGATTTCCACCCTTGCGGTCTATTGTTGAAACAATAGCTCCTTCTTTCATCCACATTCTGGCTATTTCAACACTCGAGAATAGTAATCCTCCTGGATTACCTCTTAAATCAAGCACAAAACCATTAACTTTTTTGCTGTGAAGATCCTGAATAGCTTTTTGCATTTGTTCAGCTGCATGAGAGCTAAACTCATCTAGTTTGATATAACCAACATTAGTATCACCTGACTTGCTGAGATTATAATCAACCGAAGGCAATTCAATTTGAGCCCTAGTAAGAGTAAGGGCAAAAGCTTTAGCACCTGAACGAGAAACAGTTAGTTTAATATCAGTGCCAACTTTTCCTTTAATTTGATCAGAAGCCTGCTCTAAGCTCATCAGAGAAGTTGGTTTACCATCAATGGTGAGTATTTTATCTCCTTTTTTAATTCCCGCCTTATCTGCTGGAGAATTAACTAATGGCTCAACAACTATTAATTCTTTGGTTGCTGAATCGATTGCAAGACGAACTCCAATTCCGGATAACTCTCCTGAGGTTTGACTAGTTAATTCAGAAAATTCTTCTGGATTTAAAAACCGAGTGTAGGGATCGCCTAAACCCCTTAAAGACTTTCTAATTTCTGAATAAGCTGCTTGCGAGCTAGCATAATTTTTCCCCAAAAGTACACTTCTTTCATTAATCCAATCAACTTGATTAAACTTACGATCTACAAACTCATGGTTAACAATCTGCCAAACCTCATCAACTAATTGTTTAGGACTATCCTCTAATGTTGCTTTAACAGGAGTAATTGCGGCAGCTAAAAATGTAGAGAAAGCCAGAGTAGCCGCAAAAAAATTTATATATTTAAATTTAGATATTTTCTGGTAAAAATGAGTCATATTTAGAACTTAAATAAACAATAAGCGATTGCAGCAGTTTGAATAGTAATGTTTTCAAGAACAGCCAATAGCAAGTGTTGAGATTAATGTTAGACCTTAATTACTAAAACCATTTATTTTTTAGGTATTACGGCACTATTCTTAGCCCACCGACTGAATTGCAACAAAATAATCGTAGTTGTTATCTGTAAAAACGCATCAAAATCTTAAGCTAATTTCTATTCTCTATTGTAGTTAGAAAGCAACTTAGTTGAATTCTAAATAGCGCTCCAGATAATCTTAGGTATAACATTTTGCTAATCTTCATTGAACTCAACTCATGGAATTTATTGATTTCAATCAAAATCACCTAAGTTATGTTGCGCAAATTCAAAAAAATCTAACAAAATTCGTTGATGAATTGCCCCGAGTTGGCGATCCTGCT
This sequence comes from uncultured Xenococcaceae cyanobacterium, assembly GCA_937996665.1. Classification (GTDB taxonomy): domain Bacteria; phylum Cyanobacteriota; class Cyanobacteriia; order Cyanobacteriales; family Xenococcaceae; genus Hyella. The sequence goes on from CALKUU010000304.1 coordinate 2,821, forward strand.
TAATTTTGCTGGAGTAGTGCAAACCTCGGCTAACATCTTCTATTGAAACTAGATCTAAGTCTTGACCTTCATTAAGTTCTAGAAAGTCGATATCTTTGTTCAAAGCTGCAAAGTATATATATCGGTGAGCGCTATCGTCATTGTACGACTTAAAAAAATTAGGTTTAACAACTAAGTAATTAATTTCCTCTCTTACCTCCCTCACAAGTCCTGATTGAGGATCTTCTTCAATTTCGAGATGACCCCCAAAAAGTCCCCATTGACCAGGAAATAAAATATGTTCGTAATCATCCCTAAGTTGCATTAAGAATTTTTGATCTCGATACAAAATAGCCATTGAAACGAGTGGTAGCTGGCTCATATAACTATAAAGTGACAAGTTTTAGTTAATGCCTAACATACTTTTTTCAACTATGTTCACATAGTAAATATAGTTGAAATAATTAAGTTGTTTGTAATTAGATACCTAAATTAAGTAAAATTACGGGATACTTAAAAAGTAAAGATTATTAAAGATCAAAACCTTTTTATCATACTTAAACGTCAATTAATTCAATATCTCTAAAGAGTAAAATTTTCCCACAAATACCATGAATAAGTTTTGTTATATAGGTCTAACTACAACAGCGATCGCAATGACTATAGCTCCTGTTGCAGCAGAAGACAATTTAAATAAAAACGCTGCTGAAACTGTTTTTGTGTGTACAACGGAGAATACAGCATCAACCATGTATGCCCACACTCCCGGCAATGCGATGTTAACTCCTCTGATTGGATGGCATCAAGATTACCTCTTACAAGGGTCTTCGAGTGGAGAAGTGTGTCAACAAGTTGCTAACAAACTACAGGGTTTATCTGAAGCTGACAAAGAGTGGTTTATTTCCACACAAAAACAACCTAATTATTCAGTAGTCTGTATGGTGAGCAATGAAGAAGGAAATTGTGATTCGGCAGACAGTGAAAAACTATTTAAGGTTAATGCTAATTACAGTCCCAATTGCGTACTCAATCGGCTAGAACCGTTAGAATGCACAGCCACAATAGTTAGAGGAGGAATATTGAGTGTACCTGACTCTCCCTACCAACCCATATGGTGGCCCTGGTAGACCTAGTCTCTTTATGTTGCTCTAGCAATTTTTGCTACATAACTTATTTCCAAGTATAGGTCTGCTAAACAAAAAACTTTATCTAAGTTAGACAAAATTCTAACTTCATAGATTAAGTAAGGATGCCTGAAAGCCTTACATGAGTCTCTTCTTTCGAACATCAATAATCGTACTGCGTGAATTGCAACCTTGATCTTGATTATTTAAATTTTTATTCGAGATATCTTGCCTAAGCCTTAGTGTCTGAGATTTAAAGGGATAGAAAGCTTTTTTACTAGAGTTTTTTAAATAATTAATTCTAAATCGCAAAAGATAATCTACATCCAACATCTCAAAGCTTAACTAGGCTTATTCAAATTTTTAGGTGTTGCTTTTGAAAACTTCTTTCCGTCTATTAACTTTATTACCAGCAATTAGTTGTTTGGTCTCCATAAACGAAGTTGTTGCACAAGAAACAATTTCTGTCGATCAAAAATTTGATTCGACAATACTTTGGAATCAAGAACTACAACAAACCATTTCTAAATCTGAACCTATTACAGAAGAAGATGGACTGCCTACTCTCAAAAGATTACCTGATGAAGGTGAGCAAGAATTCGAGCCGAAACGAATACCATTGACAATACCTCGTAAAAATTTCTACAGAATATCCCCAAGTGTAACCATCATTAATCCTTCTGGTTATGGGGCTTCTTGGGGAAATGCGGGAATTGGTCTCGGTCTTCAACAAAGAACCCGATTTCGCAATCAAGCCGATGGTGTTCTTGGCTTGGGATTTGGATTAGGCAATCCACAAAAAAATGTAGGTTTACAAATTGGTCTAACATTAGTTGATTTGTCTAGATTATTCGAAGATGGAACTATCAACCTAAAACTACATCGTCGATTGCCACTCGATTCGAGTATTGCAGTAGGAGCTCAGGGTGCAGTTACCTTCGGAGATACAGATGGAGGGTCTTCTGTATTTGGAGTAGTCACCAAAAGATTTGTTTTAAAACAAGATAGAACAAAACCCTTCAGTGAACTTTATACGACTGTTGGTGTCGGAGGAGGACAATTTCGCTCCGAATTTGATATTAACAGTGGAGTTGAATCTGTTGGTGTTTTTAGTAGTATTGCCCTAAAAGTTATTCAGCCAATAAGTGTTATTACAGAGTGGAGCGGTCAAGATCTAACGATTGGGACTTCCATTGTCCCGTTCCGAAATCTTCCTTTCGCCATTGTTCCTGCCGTAACTGATATTACTGGTTCTGCCGGTGATGGTGCCAGATTTATTCTTGGTCTTGGATATAGTTTTTCTTTTTAAACCAAATTCTGTTTATCTTTAAATTGTCAAAATCATGAAATTATTTTCGCCTCTTCTTCGATATAGTCTTATCTTTGTCTGTATATTTACGGGTATTGGCGTGGCTAATTCCCAGAATAGGAATTTTTCTGATATCACGGGACCTAATCCCGGTGAACTGACGAATAATGACAATTCAGGAACTAATAATTCATCCAATAATTCCAATAATGATCAAAATGCTGGAACTCCTGAGACTACTCCTGATACGACTACTGTAGATTCTGGCACTCCTGAGACTACTCCTGATACGACTACTGTAGATTCTGGAACTCCTGAGACTACTCCTGATACAACTACTGTAGATTCTGGAACTCCTGAGACTACTCCTGATACGACTACTGTAGATGCTGGCACTCCTGAAACTGAGACTAATCTGGTAAATACGCCAGGAAGTGCTGGAGAAACTTTAGAGACAGGAGAAATCACTAATATCGATACAGCTCCAGAAACAGTCGGGGAAACTGTAGAAACAGGAGAAATAACTACTCCAGAAACAGTAGAAGCTAATCCTGTATTAGAGACTGAATCGGAAATTGGCGGTGTTGAAAGTGAAATTGTAGAGACGGTAGAAGCAAATCCTCAAGAAACACCTATAGTTGATGATGCTGAACCGATCGCAGTAGAAGAAACCACAACTATCGAACCCGAGGTTGAAGTAACCGAAGCTCCTGTAGAAGAAGTTGACAGTGTAATTTCCGAAGAGACTCCATTAGAAGATGCACCTATCGAGGAAATTAGTGAAGTAGAGCTTGAAGAAACTCCTTTAGAAGATAGCGCTACTGAAGAAGCAACTGATTTAGAACCAGAAGACGCTTTAGCCGAAGAAGATGCAGTAGCGAGAAGTCAAGAAGACGAAACTGATGAGAGCAATGCTACTGAAGAAGAATCCAACGAGGTTGAAGATGACTCTCAAGGATCAACTTTTGATCAAGAAGTTGATCGAGTAGCCTATGAATTTCAAGTTCAACAATCGAGTGCTGATGTTGCAATCCAGTTAAATGAAGAGTTCCAGACAGCCCAACTTATAGACTATTCTGGAGTCCAATTTTATGGTCAGGCTCCATCGGTAGAAGCCATTTCCCAAAGATTGGGTCAACTTTGGTTACAAACAAATAAAAAAACTGCTTTTATCAATATTTCTCTACAGTCAAATCAACTAGAAGCATTTGCTGTAATGCCTGTAATCACAGAATCAGCTTTCAAAAATAGCTCTAATCCAATAGTTGCTTCTCGTAAGTTAGAAGGTTTAAATCCGACTAAAGCAAGTTTTAGACGGACTATGAAAAACACTTCTCGTAAGCAGTTATTATCTGTAGCCAAGAAGTTTCGTGAAGAAGTTAGCGATGTTAGTAACATCAAACAAAGTGATTATTTAGAATCTTCCCAAGAGCTATATCAATCTTTAATTGCGCCTATCGAAGCTGAATTAGCTGCCAATGATATTGATATTTTAGTCTTTTCAATGGACACGGGTTTGCGCCTACTACCGATCGCCGCATTACATGATGGGAAACAATTTTTAATCGAAAAATATGCTTTGGCTTTAGTCCCAAGTTTTGGACTTACTGATACTCGGTATGTAAATCCAAGTAATAGTGAAATCCTGGCAATGGGAGCATCCCGATTTGAAGAACAGGTAGCTTTGCCAACTATGCCTATTGAGTTGAGTAATATAACTCGGAATCCTCGCCAAGGAGAAGTATTCTTAAATGAAGACTTCACTGTCGCTAACTTCAAAGCACAAAACACTCGCCAAAAACCCTTTTCAATCATTCATTTAGGAACTCATGCTGAATTTAAGTCAGGTAATTTAGATGACTCTTACATTCAGTTTTACGATGAAAAGCTAGAGATCGCTGAATTAAGAAACATTTCTGATGAATTAGGTTGGAATTCCAGAAGCAAAAGTCCTATTGAATTGCTTGTCCTCAGTGCTTGTCAAACTGCTTTGGGTAACGACCAAGCAGAGCTAGGTTTTGCGGGTTTAGCTGTCCAGGCAGGAGTAAAATCTGCCCTCGCTAGTCTCTGGTATGTTAGTGATTTAGGAACTTTGGCTTTAATGAGTGAGTTCTATGATCAGCTTGATGATACTTTGATCAAGGCAGAAGCCCTGCGTCAAACTCAATTACAAATGCTGACGAAAGAAGTAATGATAGAAAAAGGAAAACTGAAGCTTTCTAATGGCAGCGACTTAGATTTGCCTAGTTCTTTTCCTAAAGGCAATTTATCTATGGCTCATCCCTACTTTTGGTCTTCTTTCACCCTAATTGGCAACTGGAACTAAGTTGATTTTCTAGAAATACAGTATCTATAGCTATATTGAAAAGTTTGATTATCAAGCTATAGATACTAGTCAAGAAATTATAGACACTCATTAATTGTTTAATCATTAGCCTTGACCCTAAAATTTCGAATAAAGTCATTCAAAACCAAGATAAATATTTGAGATCTTGTGTAACGTAAAAAGTTCTCTTCGACAGCAAAATCTGTTTAGGAGAGCTTTTGATTTTAAATAATTTTAGCAACCACCCAACTCTAAAAAAAATAATATAAGCTCAAAATTTTTACATTTTCTGAGTCTTACAAAAATTGTCCAAGTTAGTCCCGATTGCAGTAAAACACAACTACTCAATTAAATTTTGAGAAAATTATAATCATCAAAAATTGAACAAGTCTAGCTGTCAACTCAGTTAGTTGAGTTCTTGAATATTGAGATAATCCTGCCAATCTTCACCAATTTGAATCGTCACGTCAGATCTAAGAGAGCCAGTACTTTCAACTAGCACTTCTCCAATACCCAAGGTATTTTTTAGAGCATCTGCACGAACAGTATCACCTGTTTGGGCAACAATTTTAGTAACCTTCAAAGGTTCTGCCCAATTTTGACTTATATATGAGCGGCTATAGCCAGCTTCTCTCAACTTCGAGAGCATTCTTCTAGCTACAGTAGGATCTTCTAAACTATTTTGAATTGCAATTCGAGTAGTCGTAAAATCCCTTTGGCTATTTTCTTGACCATATAAACTACCATCTAAATCAGTTGTCTGATCAAATGCAAAATGCTGAGTTGCAATTCTGTTTATCTTACGATGATTAGGGAGCCAATAACTAACTCGTTCTTCTGGATTATTAAAGTCGCCTGGCAACATTACCATCTGAACATCTGAGCGATCCGTGTTGGCAGCAAAATTGGAAAGTGCCATCAATTCTTTGACAGTCAGATTAGTATCGATATGAGATTTGATAATATCTAGAATTTTGGGAACTTTGATAACTGTAGCTGGACGAAGCGCTTGCTCAGTTACCGCCCTCATTAATAATTGTTGCCTTTGAACCCTCGATATATCCCCTAAACCATCGTAGCGGTAACGTAAAAACTGAACTGCTTTTTCTCCATCTAAATGCTGCTGCCCTTTTTTGAGATTGATATATAGGTGCTGACTAAAATCATTGTATTTCATATCTTTAGGCACGAACATATTAACGCCGCCTAAAGCATCAATTAACTTTTCTACACCTTGAACATTAACTCTGACATAACGATCTATCGGAACTCCGCCCAAAAGCTCGCTGACGGTTGAGGCTGCCAAGGCAGGACCACCATATTCATTAGCATGATTTATTTTGCGATCGCCATATCCCTCTAGGTTGACCTTTGTATCTCTAGGAACTGACAGAACACTAAGCTTTTCTTTTTGAGGATCGAGTCTGATAACCAACATGCTATCGCTGAGACCCTCAAAAGAATTGACCAAAGCGTGATAACCAAGGTCTTCAGGAATTGGCTGATCTTTCAAATCTGAGGTTAAAACTTTTATCCCCAGAACCAAAATATTCACTGGTCTTGAAAGTTCTGGTAGTGCAAGATTTTTTTTCGCAACAGTATCTTCCCGATTAAAGATCTGTTCCTCTTCCACAGTTAAGTTCGCTTGCTGAAGTACTGAAGATTCTGACAAAGTCACAGCAAGAATCGCTCCCGCAGCAGCAGACATCATCGAAACGACCGATAAACCCAACCCAATTAAAATATTTCTTTTAAAGTGTGATTTTTTAGAACGATAAATAACTTTTGGCTGTTTTTGTCTCGGATAGGACTTTTCTTGCTGAGCCTGTCTCCGAGAAGAAGGCGTAGGGCGATAAACTTTATTAACTGACACAATTACCCTCACACTGGGATTTTAGAACTTTACAAAAAGCCATATAAGTATTTATACACAAAAAACTGTCTTTTTATCAAGGGGATCACCAATTCTTTAACGAAAAATCACTTGTATTTAAACTAGAGATGAAGCATCAATTATTTTGATTTAAATATACAGTAGAAATCTAGTTTTCTATTGCTACTTACCTTCTCAATCAACAATTTTATTAATCGCCCATATTCTAGCTTGATTTTTTCTAAAACGAAGCAACTAGTATCAAATAATTATTTCTGTTTAGATGAATTAATTAAAGAGCTAACTAAGGGTAAATACGGAGATTTACCTTGTGAAATTCTCAACATTAAACCAAAACAAATTAAGAAATAGCTAGTTGTTATTAAAGCATTGGTATAAAGTAAGCGAAAAGATAGTAAATCTGAAGTTTGACCAACACCCAACCAAATACCACAATAAGTACTCAACCAAGTAATCGTTAGAATCAAAGAAAGCCGACTAGTTTTTTTATGTTCTAGCTCTGCTGAATTACGGGATAAAGTCCATAAAGATGGGATTACACCCACAACTGGAAGTAAATAAATCCATAATTGTCTTTTTTGCGATTTTGTTGTTTCTATTTCAAACATTTTCTTAATTTGTTCAATGTCAAAACTTAATTTGACTCTAAAAAATAAGCGAAATATATTGATCGCAGCTCTAATTTTAGCTGGCGGACAAAGTAATCGGATGGGTCAAGATAAAGGACAATTGGTGTTTGATGGTTGTTCTTTAATAACTCACATTTGCACTGTAACGCAAGATTGTTTAGATTTTGTATTTGTTATAACTCCTTCGACGCAAAAATACCAATATTTGTTACCAAAAAAAGTACAAATTATTAAAGAAAAGATTATTTTACCCAAGCAAAAATCGAATTTTCCGTTACTAGGTTTTTACCAGGGCTTTAAAAAAATAGATTCGGAGTGGCTACTACTTCTTGCTTGTGACCTACCTAAATTAAATTCTCAAATCATCAAAGAGTGGCTCAATACTTTACAATCAATTCCGTCTTCCACTATGGCTGTATTACCAAAACAGGATAAGGGATGGGAACCTATTTGTGGTTTTTATAACCGTCGATGTTTAGCGTCTTTAGAAGAGTATTTGCAAAATGATGGTAAATCTTTTCAACAGTGGCTCAAACAGATTGCTGTCGAAGAACTAGTTGTAAGCGATCGCTCTGTGTTATTTAATTGCAATACTTGGGAAGACTGGCAGCAATTTTTAAGAGAAAGAGAATCTGAATCTCAAACAAAGAACAGTGATCGCTCTAAACAAAATCAGAACGATATTTACAGAGGATGCTGATTAGGAACACCAACAGAACGAGGAAATTGCTTAGAGGTGGCAGAATGTTTATAGAGATAGAGACAATGCCTAACACTATCTGAGAGAGGAGTTTTTGTCTGCTGAATATGTTGGAGCGAAGATCCTAGTAGTTCTAGAGCTGTTGCTAAGTCTGTGGTATCTGAGTCTTGCCAATGACCACGATATAAAATAGCAAACCCACCAACTTTTACAAAAGGCAGAATGTATTCAGCGCAGACAGATGGTTGCCCAACTGCTCTAATTAAGGCTAAATCGTATTGTTCTCGGTAAATTTTTTGTTTACCTAAGTCTTCGGCACGAGCAACAAGTCCCCGAATATTTTGTAGCTGTAGTTGGTTACTAGTTTTCAGAGCAAAATTTATTTTCTTCTTGGTTGAATCAACCATTGTGATTGACCATTCTGGGTTAGCGATCGCAATCGGTAAACTAGGAAACCCAGCACCAGTACCAATATCGATCAACTTCAGATTTTTTTGGACAAGAGCATTTTCCGTGAGTTCAGCGATTAACATCTCGGGAAAAAGTAGCGGTGCAACACCCAACAAAGAATCCCAAAGATGTTTTTCCCAAAACTCTTGTGGCTCAGTGATGCGAGTGAGATTTTGCTGCTTATTACCTTTGACAATTGCCTGATAAAGTTGGTCAAATTGCGCTACTTGCTGCTCGCTCGGTTGCCAGTGAAAGGTTTTTTGCCACATATCCAGCAATGCTGGTAGTCTTTGATCCATATTTAGCGATTCAAACTTGAGTTTTTAGTAACGAACCAATAGCGACAAATCAACTAGTATAAAAACTTTCAGGCTCTACTTCGCTGATTATACCTGCTTGAATTGACCAACAGCGATCGGCTATTTTAGCTAATTCTCCTGGATCGTGAGTGACCACTAACAGAGTCCAGTGCTGTTTAAGTTTTGCTAGCAATTGAGCCAAATTAATCCGCATAGACCAGTCTAAACCAGCCGTTGGCTCATCTAACATCAAGATATTTGGCTTCCGAATTAATTGTACAGCTAAAGCCAAGCGACGCTGCTGACCACCACTCAATTCGTGGGGTGAAGTACTTAAAGATTGCGAATCTAGTCCCACCTCTTTTAAGGCAGTTAATACTTCTTCGGAACGCAACTCAGGATGACCTAAGCGTAATTCTTCTGAAATAGTTGCCCCACAAAAATGGCGCTCAGGAAATTGGAAAACTAACCCTGCTAATTGCTGAAGGTGAAGGGAATTAAGCTCTTGTTGTTTCCAGTAGATATCACCTTTTGTATGCTCTGCCAACCCGGCTAATATTTCTAGCAAGGTACTTTTCCCTGAACCACTACGCCCAATAATTAAGCCCAACTCTTGAGGCTTGAGTTGTAAATTAATCTGTCTCAAAATTGGTTCGGGCGTGGCAGGAGGATGATAACTAAGATTTTTAAGAGAAAGCATATTGAGTAGTTACAGGGTTAATAGCTACTTATGGTAACTATGAAATTATCAGATCAGAAAATTTGAGGTGTTGTCTACCTTTCCAGAATTGTTTGTTGACCTCAAGTGCTTTTCGCTATATCGCCATTATAATTAGTCAGTCTAGCTAGATTTTCGGAAGTTATGAGAAATAGAGGGATAGGTCAGGTTCGAAGAGTGATTGTAGCGATCGCGGCGATCGCCTTGTTTGCGTTTACTAACATCAGCGTAACTGGTTGCAGCTCTTTGATTAGTCGCGCCAATACTAGTACAGTACCTCAACTAGTCGATGCAATTCTCAGCGATCCCAAAACTTTCAATCCTGTCTTATCTTCTGATGCTACCAGTTCTGCTGTCGGTTCAATGATGTTCGATGGGTTGTTGACTCAAAACCCGATTACAGGAGAATTTGAACCAGCTCTAGCCGAATCTTGGCAAGTTTCTGATGATGATTTAGAAATTACCTTTACTCTGCGACCAAATCTCAAATGGTCTGATGGCAAACCCTTAACAGCAGATGACGTCGTTTTTACGTTTAAGCAACTATATCTAAACAATGACATTCCTTATAACGGTCGGGCTACCCTCAAAGTTGGCGAGAGCCAGGCATTCCCCGAAATCGTTAAACTAAATAACCTCCAAGTAAAATTCATTCTGCCTGAACCTTTTGCGCCATTCTTTAGCACCATTGGTAGCAGCATTTTACCCAAGCATATCCTTCAAGAATCGGTAACCAAAAAAGATTCTGAGGGTAAACCCCTATTTCTGAACACTTGGGGTGTCGATACACCGCCTGATAATTTTGTGGTGAATAGTGCTTATCGCCTTAGAGAATATGCCAATGCTCAACGCTTAATTTTTGAAGCAAATCCCTACTATTGGAAGCGAGGAGAAGAAGGCGAGCAACTACCTAAAATTGAGCGAGTAGTCTGGGAAATTGTCGAGTCAACCGATACTTCCTTTTTCCAGTTTCGTTCAGGCGGTCTAGACACCTTGAGCGTTTCTCCTGAATATTTTTCCTTACTTAAAAAAGAGGAAAAACGCGGTAATTTTACGATTTACAATGGCGGTGCCGCTTATGGCAACATCTACATCACTTTTAATCAAAACAGAGCTAAACGCAATGGTAAACCTTTAGTTAATCCTGATAAATCTCGTTGGTTTAATGATGTTAGGTTTCGTCAGGCGATCGCCTATAGCATTAACCGTCAAAGCCTAATTGATAATGTCTATCGAGGTTTAGGCGCACCTCAAAATTCACCAATTTCTGTCCAAGCACCTTTCTATGACGATAGTCTGCCTGGCTATAACTATGACGTAGATCGAGCAAAAGCTCTCTTTAAGGAAGCTGGGTTTAAATACGATAGTCGTCAACAATTAATTGACCAACGAGGCAAAAAAGTTACCTTTACCCTCAATACCAATGCAGGCAATAAAATTCGCGAAGCGATGGGCTCACAAATTAAGCAGGATCTGAGTAAAGTCGGGATTAAGGTCAACTTTAAACCCTTGGCTTTTAATTTGCTCTTAGATCGTTTGGATGGGTCTTTGGAATGGGATTGTATTTTGTTGGGTTTGACTGGAGGGAATGAACCCAATAATGGTGCTAACGTTTGGTACCCTGACGGCGACTTGCATATGTTTAACCAAAAGCAAGCTGGTCTGGAAGGTCGTCAAGTAACCGACTGGGAAAAGCAAATTGGTAATTTATACATCAAAGCGGCTCGGGAACTCGATGTCGCTAAGCGCAA
>CALKUU010000305.1 GCA_937996665.1 uncultured Xenococcaceae cyanobacterium
CCCGAGCCAGAAACTCCAGTAAATACAATTAGTTTATTGCGGGGAAGATCTAAGTCAACATTTTTAAGATTATGTTGTCGTGCGCCACGAACACGAATTGTATCTAGGGAATCAGACAGGTTAGGCATGCAAGTGGGGATCAGTTGTTATCTAAATAATTTTAGCGACTTTTGGGGCACAAAAGTTTTGTACTTATCTTGTGATTTTGAGGTTTAGCTATACAGACAGATAATTTGATGAGTAGACTGAAAATTATTACTATCAAACTCGCTACTATGACCTAGTAGTAAAGTATTTTATTAATGAATAAATGAATAATTTTAATGGTGGAGATTATAATTTTTATTGTTATGTTGTTAAATAGATTAATCAATCTTTAAATATGAATAATACAAAAGGCTATATGGATAACTTTGATAAGTATCTTAGTTATTGTTTAGATGGAATGAGTGCATGGGAAGTATATGAAATTGCTAAACAAGATGGTCTCAATTTCAGTAAATGTATAAGAATGCTGCGAAAATTATATAATTTGTCATTAATTGATGCTAAGGAAGTCATTGTTACTAACAATCAAGGATGTGAATCTCTTACAGAATTTCAAGAAAAATTGGCTCCTTTGATTGAGGCTGAGTTAAATAAAAATAACTCTCAAATTTAGTTATTTTTTAGTTATTGGTCTAATTTATTATCCATTTTAAAGCGCTAGCTAAGAATTCGAGGCATTTCCCAAAGAGTAAGTTTTTTCTTCTGGTTTTAGCGAGAGTGGTAAGTGTAGAAAACTTATATTCTATAAACTAATCGGTATTAAGTATTAGAGCAAAACTTATTAATGCAATCGCTTTTTTTGTGAATTAAGTTGATATACTATGTATATCATTAAAAATATAGTATTCTTATGAACAGTTCAATTGGACAGTGGGGAAACTCTTTAGCTGTTCGCTTGCCTAAACATGTTGTTCAGGCTTTAAATCTTAAAGTAAATGATCGCCTAAGAATTAAAGAAGAAGCAGGAAAAATTATCTTAGAGCCATTATCAGAATTGCCAGAATTCTCTTTAGACGAATTGCTATCACAAATAACAGATGAACCTGAGCCAGAGATTAATTGGGGTAAATCTGAAGGAGAAGAGGTTTGGTAGCATTTCCTGGAAGACAAGAATTTATCTGGCTTAATTTCGATCCACAGACTGGGCATGAGCAAAGAGGACGCAGACCAGGTTTGGTAATTAGCCACAGTAGTTTTAACCAAAAAATGGGTTTTGCTTACATCATTCCAGTTTCTTCTACTACAAGAGTTAATCCCTTTTATGTACCTATTGCTAGTGGATTAAAAGTTACAGGAACTATTATGTGCGATCAACTGAGATCGCTAGATTTTCGAGCTAGAAAATATGATTTTATTTGTAAGTGCCCAGATTTACTTTTTCAAGACGTTTTAAGAAGAATCAAGCCGATTATTTTCTGATTTATTCAACTAAATTATGCAAAATCTATAAATCGATCATCTCTGTTGCTGATTTTTCTGCTTCACTCTGTCGCCACTCGGCAACAACATTAAGAGTTTGCTCTTTAAATTGTTGAGCGCAACCTCGACGTTGAATTTTGCCACTCGAAGTTTTGGGAATACTGCCTGGTTTAATTAAGTAGACAGCATCTACTTCAACTTCATGAGCTTGCCCTACTGATTGACAAATTGCAGTGACAACTTCCTCGACATTTAGCGATCGCAAAGCTGTTCTTTCTACTTCTTGGACAATGACTAGTCTTTCTGCTCCTGCGCGATCAACTGCAAAGGCAGCCCCAGCATTATCTCTGAGGGCAGGATGAGCATCTTGAACTGTTTTTTCTACATGCTGAGGATAGCAATAACGTCCCCAAAAAATCATTACCTCTTTGAGCCTACCAGTAATGTATAGTTCCTCGTCGGCTAAAAATCCTAAATCACCAGTTCTTAACCATTGCGGACTAGTTTGCCCAGCTAAACAGGCTTGGAAAGTATCTTTGGTTTCGGCTTCTTGTTGCCAATAACCTTGGCTAACTCCATCTCCTCTGACCCAAATTTCACCAACATTTTGAGACTCTAACTGAGTAAGTGTTTGGGGATCAACAATAATTACTTCAGTCCCTAACCAAGGTTTGCCACAACTGACAATTGCTTTGCTGCCTGGAGTATCAGCCGCTACTTCAACAACCTGATTTTTTTCTAAGCTAGCACTGTCAACGCATTTAACTCTTGGCTTTTCTGTTTGCAGTCCTCCAGTGATAAACAGAGTAGTTTCTGCCATGCCGTAGCAAGGATAAAAAGCTGACTTGTTAAAACCACAATTAGCAAAAATGTGGGCAAAGCGATCAATAGTTTCCGCTCTCACTGTTTCCGCACCCGAAAATGCCAAAGTCCAACTACTAAGGTCTAACTCAGCTAATTTCTCTGGGGTAGCTTTTAAACACAAGAGGTCATAGGCAAAGTTAGGTCCTCCACTCGTAGTTGCTTGATACTTGGTAATTGCTTTGAGCCACTCAAAAGGTTTTTGAGCTAAGGAAACAGGAGACATTAAAATACTTTCTGTGCCTAAATATAAGGGTTGAAGAATATTACCTATTAAACCCATATCGTGGAATAGTGGTAACCAGCCCACGACGATCGCTTCTTCTGTATGGGCAAAGCCTTGGCGAATCATTTCTTGGTTGACCAAAATATTTTTGTGAGTCACCATTACACCTTTGGGGTTGCCTGTAGAGCCAGAAGTGTATTGGAAAAAAGCTAAGGTATCTGGTGAAATTTTAGGTTCTTGCCAATTATTACCCAAAGCAAGATCAATATCTTCGGTGGTAAACCATCTCAGGTTTTTAAATTTACTGATTAAACCTAGATTTCCTAAACCCAAACCTTTAGTGATTTTACTTTTGACAGTACTAATAATTTGGTTGGTAGTTAAAACCACTTCTGAGTT
>CALKUU010000306.1 GCA_937996665.1 uncultured Xenococcaceae cyanobacterium
ACAACATTTAACAACTTTGGCTTGTAAAAATTGTCTTACAACATTAATTAACTATGACTTCTCAAAAGTTCAAACAGGAACTCAAGCAAGAAGCGCAAAAGTGGCGATCTGAAGGTTTAATCAGTCAGGATATTTGGCAAAACCTTGATCAACGCTATCAACTTAGTAATCTCACCAAAGATTCTAGCGATCGCTTTACAGCAATTATTATCACTCTTGGTTGCATTTTAGTGGGTCTGGCAGTGATCACTTTTGTTGCTGCTAACTGGCAAGAATGGTCTAAACCAATCAAAGTAGTAATTTTAATCACTACATTTCTAGCTACTAACCTAGCAGGATTTTTTACCTGGCAGCGGGGTCATGTTAATTGGCGATCGCGCTTAGGGCAGGGCTTATTAATCGTCGGGGCGTTAGTACTAGGGGCAAATATCGGGCTAATGTCTCAACTCTTTCACCACACAGGAGGAGTTTATCAACTGTTCTTGATTTGGGGTGCCGCGGTGTTGCTAATGGCTTACGGACTCAACTTAGCTTCTCTAGGTATTATCGCCATTATTCTTATTAGTATTGGTTATTTTAATGGTTTGGGTTCATCTTTGTTTCGCGAAACAAATATAGTTATGAACTTTTTTCCTCTCTTAATCGGCACATTATTTATTCCTCTTGCCTATCGCTGTCGTTCTCAATGGCTATTTTTCCTATCTAGTTGTTTGCTAGTTACAGCATTTACAGTTGAATGTATTCAAAGAGCTGAGCAAGTTCCTGTATATCTGCAAGGATTGTTACTGGCGATCGCTGTTACTCTACCAATTGCTTTTTTCTGGAGCTATCAAGACAAATCCAAGATTCTTACCTTCCCAACTAAAATCAGCTTTAGTAATTTGGGTCAAAACTTAGCTATTTTTTGCCTAAGCATCGCTCTCTACGCTAGTTCTTTTAATTGGTGGTCTAATGCTCATCGTGGAAATCAAAAATTAGTTACAGATTGGCTGTATCCAAATTATCCTTTGGTTTTCACAATTATTGCCTTTACCTTAATCACCATTTATTTTTGGTGGCAACTGGGTAAAAGCGAGCTTAATCAAACCACTTGGAGACTAGATAAACACAATACCTACATGGCGATCGCACTTGGTGTTCTAGGCAGTTTATATATCATTAATTTTAGTTTTTCCCAGATGGAAGCGATCGCTACCTTAATTGTCAATATCTTGCTCTTTGCAATGGCGATTATTCTGATTCGTTATGCGCTGAAAACTGGTCAAAGATCTGGTTATTGGGCTGGCATTCTACTACTTGCCCTTCAGGTTATCTCCAGGATGTTGGAGTTCAACACAGATCTACTCTTCAAAGCTTTGGTTTTATTTGTATGTGGCGTTGCCATTATTGTGGCAGGAATTTGGTTTGAAAAAAATAAAACTAAATCCCCATCCTCAATCGAGTCTGCTTAAAACAGCAAAATCCTAAAACAACAGTTGCGATCAATCCTAAGATCGCTCATTCTCTAAAAATTTTCACTTAACTATGAATACTGCAACTACCCCGAAGAAAATTCCTGTAGCTTATTTTTTAGTACCTCTGCTAATTCAATTAGGAATTATTCTGATGATTCCTAGTAAAAGTTTTTCTACCTACAAAACTGGCAAAGATGTGGTCATTCAAACAGCTCCCGTTGATCCTTATGACTTTTTGCGAGGATATTCCCAGACTTTGCGTTATGACATTTCCCAAGTACGAGATCTCAAAAAACTTCCTGGTGGCAACGATTTAAAAAAAGGCAATGTTTTTTATGTAGTTTTACAAGCTCCAGAAAACACAGATCAAAAACCACCAGCACCATGGCAACCAGTATCAATTCACCAAACTAAACCCCAAGATTTAAGCACAGATCAAGTCGCGCTCAAAGGAGTATTTAAAAAATACAATAGGGCGCAATACGGACTAGAAAGATACTATATGCCTGAAGATCAGCGCGATCGCATTAACGAAGAAATTCGCGATTTAAATTTAGTGAATAGGAATGTAGAAAGACGTTTAGAAAATAGTTCTGACAGACGCCGTCCTTTTGTAGTAGAAATCAAGGTTGGCAAAGATGGACATAGTGTTCCTGTGAGTTTATGGCTTGGCGATCGCAACTATACATTTTAGTCCCTAGGATTTTTTAGACAAAATTCCCATCTTGACTAATTCTGTTGCCATCAATTTGGGAGAAACAACAACTACACCTAAGACAGTTTTCCCAAACAAAAATCCAAAATCACGTTTATCTCCAGTAAGCAGATAATCACATTCTTGAGCAATCGCACTACCAAGAATTGGGATATCTTTAGGCTTAATTTCAACTGGTAAATCTATCAATAACTGATCGCTCAAGGTTATCGTTGCCAGCAAAGATTCAAAAACTTCGAGGGAACCGTACTTTTTAATTTGTAAATTCTTTTTTGCTTCCTCAACAGCATAAGGACTAGAGACACACTGACCATTCTGTTTGAGAAGTTTAATTAGTTTATAAATACTACTGTTTTGAGCAGCAGCACTAAACAAAATATTGGCATCGAGAAAAACTTTCACTCTAAGTCAAATTCCTCAAGCTCGACTTCGTTAAGTTTGGCAAACTCTTGTAGGCGCTCATCACTATAAATTTCAACAGAAAATGTCACCCCAGGACGAAGTAATAAGCCCCCTTCACTCTCTTCAATCACAATCTGCTCACCAGCACGCAAACCATACTTCTGCCTTAGTTCTTTGGGCAAAGTAATCGTACCCCGATTGCTAATAGTTACGACTTTATTCATGAGTGCAGATTAAAATAATTGCCAATTTCCACACTATCAGTGTGGTTGTAAACACTTTTTGTGTATTTTATACAATCATACTAACCGTTTTACATATTTACTGTATTTCAGCAAATATTAATCGCAACAAATCAAGAAAACAATAAATGCCAACCAACAAAAGCGATCGCTAAATCTGCCAAAATATGACTAATATAAGCCGACCAAAAAGCCGATCTTTGCAAACAAGCTGACCAGATAACTCCTGCCAAAAATACCCCCAGCGAGCTAAGCAAAACTAGCCCGACATCTTGGAGATAAAAAGCCATCGCAATGATGTGATGAAGAGTGAAAAATAAAGCTGAAATCAGAATTGCCCATAAATGAGGAAAAAGAGTTTTGCAGTGTCGATGGACAAAGCCTCGCCAGACAGCTTCCTCGATAAAAGCATTGACAAAGCTCCAATATAAAACCCCTAAAAAATAGATTTTGACATCAGTTAGACCAGCAGCGATCGCCTGATCCCTAACCGCAGCAACATCCAAAAATTTCTGACCAATACCAAAGTAACTAGCAACAATAGCCGCAGCCATCAACACACCCAAAATCAAACCCCAGTTGATTTGCTTCCAAGTTATTTTGGGCGTGCGAATCGTTTTTTTCTCAACTTTTAGACGCCACCACCAAGGAAAGACCACTAACCAAATTTTAGTGAGGGTGAAAATTCCTTGCCCAACAATTCCAGGACTAATAAAAGTCGAAAAAGTCACGCCAATACTAGCAGCAGGAACTAGTAACCATAAGGCTTTTTGGGCATTACTTAGAGACTTAGGGTCAATTTTAGCTTCCATAAATCAAGATTACTTAACGAATTTTCTAGCTATTAATTTAAGTTCAATAGCACTAACGAAGTTTATCTGTAAGACATTTTTTAGTAAGACGCTTTTATAAGTACCTTATAGCTGAACTCTAAGCAAAATTAGATATTCACAACCAAACCAGCGAAACTTCAAAGTCCATTATGCTAATTGATCACCAAAACTGCCCACTACTACTTGTTCAAAAACTAAAATTACTCAACTAGCAATCAACCAAGATTAGTCATCAAGATCAATCCTAAAATTTTCCTAACCTAACAATGCAGTTTGTCGTATCACTGAGTAGGTTTAAGTCATTAATTTTGCGGAATCAAGTTTATGACAAGTGCCAATCTCAACAAAGTTGCAAACACTGATCTTGCAGATATTAATCAGATCATTGAGCAATTACAAAAGCTAACTCAACTAGATATTCAAGCAGATTGGTACTCTCATCGAGAAAAAACTTCACATCATAAACCCCAAGACTATTTGCAAACGATTGATTTAACTGATTGTGCCCCAGTCAATCTCAATGACAAAGGCTATATTGTTTTTCCGAAAGGGAAAGAAGTGCGCTGGTTAGTACAAAAGGTCGTGATTCCCCAAAGTTTAGCTGGTTATTCCGTGGAGAATTTAACGCTGCGACTAGTTCTTACCTGGTGGGCAGAAGATGCTCAGATTTTTATCAATGGTGAACTAGTTCAAGCAGGAGATTTGTTTGATTCATCGGCAAGAGTGTTAATTAGCTCTCAAGTTCAACCAGAAACAGAGTATGTCATCGCAATTCGCTTGGTTTCCCCAGGGCATGATATCGGCGCATTAATGCGATCGCACCTTTTATACGAACACCAAAACACTCCAGAAGCGATCGATCCTGGTTGGTTTAGTAAAGAACTCACCGTTTTAAGCAAATATCTAACTCAATTTGAACCCAAAAAACTAAATATTCTCGCCCAAGAGTTAGCAGCTATTGAGTGGAATTTAGTTAGCGATCGCCCTAAATTTGATGCTTGCTTAAACAAAATTCGCCAAAATCTATTACCTCTAGCCAGCAAGCTAAAAAAGAGAAAATTTAATTTACTCGGTCATGCCCACCTTGATATGGCTTGGTTGTGGACAACTGAGGAAACTTATCAAGTAGCCGAGCGAACTTTTAGATCGGTGTTGAACCTACAGCAAGAATATCCTGATCTAACTTTTTGCCATACCAGTCCAGCTTTATATGAATGGATGGAGCAAAATCGACCTGAGTTATTTGCTCAGATTCAAAATGCCACTCAAACTAACAAGTGGGAAGCACTGGGGGGCATGTGGATTGAGCCAGAAGTGAATATTATTAGCGGTGAATCGATTATTCGCCAATGTCTTTATGGTCAGCAATATTATCAAGCCAAGTTTGGTCGCCAAACTCAGGTCGCGTGGTTACCGGATAGTTTTGGTTTTCCTTGGCAACTACCCCAACTCCTCAAACAATGCGGAATCGACTATTTTGTGACGGGTAAACTGCATTGGAACGATACCAATAAATTTGAGCATGGCTATTTTTGGTGGCAATCTCCTGATGGAACTAAGCTTTTAACCCTGATGGCTCCTCCTAACATCACAGGAGTTATGGATACCAACCCAGTTACTATGACCAACTATGCAATCAACTGGGAAACCCAAACAGACTCAAATGATATCTTTTGGTTACCAGGAGTGGGTGATCATGGGGGAGGTCCGACCAGAGATATGTTGGCAGTTGCGGATAAATGGCAGCGATCGCCTTTCTTTCCTGAGATCAAATTTTCTACAGCAACAGACTATTTGGATCAGATTTCAACCAGTAACGAGAACCAATCCCACAATATCCCCATCCATAATTCAGAACTCTACTTAGAGTTACATCGCGGTTGCTACACCACCCACGCAGATCAGAAAAAATTTAACCGCCAAAGCGAAAACCTACTTTACCAAGCAGAATTGTTTGCCACGATCGCCGACATCGTTAAACCTAATCCTGACCTAGATCAACTTTGGAGAGATCAAATTGAAACCGCTTGGAAAAAAGTCTTATTCAATCAATTTCATGACATTTTGCCTGGGACATCAATTCCTGAAGTGTTCACCGAAGCTAATCCAGAATGGCAAGGAGCAATCAGTTTAGCAAAACAGGTTTTGCAAGAATCATTACAGGCGATCGCTTCTGGGATCAAACTTCCGAA
Source organism: uncultured Xenococcaceae cyanobacterium (assembly GCA_937996665.1). Taxonomy (GTDB): domain Bacteria; phylum Cyanobacteriota; class Cyanobacteriia; order Cyanobacteriales; family Xenococcaceae; genus Hyella. The sequence continues at coordinate 5,839 of CALKUU010000306.1, forward strand.
CTCTCCTCATCCTGAAGCGAAAGCAATAGTTGTGTTTAATGCGCTCAATTGGCAGCGATCGCAGCTAGTTAGCTCCAAAATCTCAGGCAACTATCAAGTTTACGATCTAAACAATAATCTACTCCCCTCACAGCTAGCTCAAAATGGACAAATTCAATTTTTAGCTGAGGATATTCCCTCGGTTGGTTATCGAGTTTATTGGTTAGTGCCTAGCCAAGTTGCACCAGATCTAGCAAATCAAAAGAGTGAAAACTTTACCCTCACTAATCAATATCTAAAAGTTACAGTCAACCCTGACACAGGGGATCTCGATAGTATTTATGACCAAGTTAGTCAGCGCGAAATTCTCGGCGCGCCAGGTAATCAACTTCAGGCTTTCACCGACCAAGGACAATATTGGGATGCCTGGAATATCGACCCCGACTATGAGCAAAAGCAACTACCCTCAGCTAAGTTAATTTCTATTCAATGGCTCAGCAATAATTCACTTCAGCAAAGTATTCGGGTTATTAGACTAATTGGCAGCTCCGAATTTAGGCAAGATTACATTCTGGAACAACATTCCCCGATGCTTAAAATTGCCACCCAAGTTGATTGGCAAGAAACTCATGTTTTAGTTAAAGCTGCTTTTCCGCTGAGCATCGAAAGTGAATTTTCTACCTCGGAAACTGCTTGTGGAGCGATCGCCCGCCAGACTCAACCAGAAACACCAGAAGATCAAGCCAAGTGGGAAGTTGCCGCTCTCAAATGGGTTGATCTGACTGATTCCACACAAAACTATGGGGTAAGTCTGCTCAATGATTGCAAGTATGGCTACGATTTTAAACCCAATCAAATTAGGATTTCTTTATTGCGATCGCCTGTTTGGCCTGACCCAGGAAGCGATCGAGGCAAGCATCAATTCACCTATGCAATTTATCCCCATCAAGGCAGTTGGCAAGAAGCGAGAACTGTTCACCACAGCTATGAATTAAATATTCCTTTGCAAGTTGTAGAAATTAACGCAAACCAAGCAGATCAAGCTAAATCTCTATCCGCAGAACGTAGTTTGCTCAATTGGTCGGCAAAGAATTTGATTTTGATGGCACTGAAAAAAGATGCTCATAATCAACTTGTCTTACGTTGTTACGAAAGTTTTGGGAACCATGCAAACTTAAATTTAGAGGGAGACTTAAATTTTCAGGTTACAGACGAATTAAATTGCTTAGAAGAAAACCAAGGTTTTGATCTCAATCTAAACATTCAACCCTGGCAAGTTAAAAATTTTAGGTTGAGCCAATCCGCATAGTCTAAAAATCTTAGACAATTGGGAATTACGGAATATTGCGATCGCAGTTAACTATTCACCTATTTTTCTGCTTTATGAAAATGTCTATTTAAAATCCTGTTCAATTGATTAATGACTTGGGAAGCCTAAATATAGATAAACTCATCTAGTTAAAAATATGAGATTGCTATTCAGATTAATTGGTTTAGGACTATTGCTGCTTGGAGTGTACTTTTTAGGACAAAATATCTACTTTTCAACTAATCCTTATCCTTACTGGTGGAGGGGGATATCTGCTGATGCTTCAATTTTGTCTCTCACCATTGGAGTTTTATTATTTTTCATTCTCCCTCGAAGCAATAAAGATTTAAGTATCGGAGCAATCGCGTTAGGTATTTTGTTGGTTTTTGCCAGTAGCAGAGCAATTCTGAATCCTACTAGCCTATGGCAATTTGTAATTTCTTTAATGAGTTTTGTTGGTGGCTATCAATTATTTACCACTGGACGTTTGAATATTTGAGATGAAAGAAAAATCGCCCAGTCATAAACTTTAAAAACCAAGATTTCGCTAGAATATCAAAAACAGTTAAGTTATGGCTGGACAAATGACAAGAAAGACTAATCGGCGTAATTTTTTGGCGGGTGGTTTGGCAGCAGTTACAGCGATTGGCTGTAAAGCAGTATCTTCAAACTCTGCCCAAACAGTCAGTAACAAAACGATTGATCTAGATAAAGTCTCTACGCTAATGCCAGAGAGAATCTTAGGGAAAACCAATGTAAGTTTGCCAATCTTAGGCTTAGGTGGTGCAGGGCAAACTCCCCTCTCAAAACGAGGCAGAGATAATGAAGCGATCGCTCTAGTCGAAAAAGCCCTAGAACTTGGTATTCGTTATTTTGATACCGCCGAATCTTATGGTCAATCTGAATATCAGTTAGGTTTAATCTTGCCTGCCTATCGCGATCGCATCTATCTCAACAGTAAAACCGATGCTCGCGACTACGACGGCGCTTGGCGACACCTAGAAAAATCTCTCAAACTTCTTAAAACCAACTATCTCGATTCTTGGCAGCTACATCATGTCTCTTTTAAAGAAGAACTAGACCAAATTTTTGGTAACAACGGCGCAATCAAAGCAGTTGAACAAGCCAAAGAACAAGGCTTAATCAAGTTTTCTGGGATCACAGGTCATCACGAGCCAGATATTATCGCCGAAGCTCTACGCCGCTATGACTTTGACACAACTCTAATTTCTTTAAATGCTGCTGATGTCCACCACCCTCGACCTTTTGCCAAAACTGTCTTACCTGTAGCTAAAGGAAAAAATGTGGGCGTGATTGCTATGAAAGTACCAGCTTATGGCAGATTACTTAAACCCAATGTCCTCAACGGCAATATGAGGCAAGCCATGGGCTATAGCCTTTCTGTGGCTGGAGTACATAATTGCATTATCGCAGCCGAAGACCCCAAGCAATTAGCCGAAAATGTTCAAGTAGCTCAGAATTATCAACTTTTAGCCGCAGAGGAAATGAAGCAGATTGAAAGCTTGACTGCCAATGCAGGAGAAGATGGAGATTTTTTCCGTAGTTGGACTTAACAGAATTTAAGTCGCCCCAATTTATTAAAAAACAAGGAATATTTCTGATAACCCTATTCTCAATACCGTTCGGTTAAGCCCCCCAACCCCCAAATTTGGGGGAGTCATATCTTATAAAAGTCTCCCAGATTTGGGGGATTTAGAGGGCGAACAAAATAACTTGAGTAACTAACCGAACAGTATTGACTCTATTCTTTTATTACAAAAAACATAACTCCCCCCATTCGAGGGCAAGCGAACTCCGAACTCACATTGGTTAGGGTAACAAGGCGGGTGAAGTTTCTAGATTGATGGCATCTAAATTATTAGTGACAGAGGGATGCGGAATACCTCTATCAATACTCTGGACTTTAACTTTCACAACTTTCAACTCTTGTTGTAAAACTTGAATAGCAACTAAAGGCTTACCAACTCCACAAAAAAACAAATCCGCTGCCAAATATCCATGTTCTGGCCAGGTATGAATTGCAATATGGGACTCGGCTAGAGTTGCAGTTGCAGTAACTCCATGAGGGCTAAATTTATGCAAGCATAAATCGATTAAAGTCGCCTCCCCTGCCGCAACTGCTTTGATTAAAGCTTGGCGAATTTTTTCGGCATCATTGAGAATTTTTGGTGGTACATCCCAGGCGTCTACTAACAAATGAGTTCCTATTGTTTGCATTCTTTTTGATTTGACCCCTTAGATCAAGTAAATAACGAGACAGATATTTAGACATTATCAAGAGATAGTATTCCCCCATTTAGAATGAATGCCTACTTCCATCCATACTAATTATCCAAAGTGATATTGAGTAAAATCATTCCGAGAAAAATTTTCTGGGTTGATCTCAACTAGATTAGCTGCCGTTAATGTTAATTCATTAATAGATCGTCTCAATTATTTGGCTAGTGAGTTAAGCCATGTTGCAGGGCGAAGCGAACCAACTCAGTACGACTATTAGTTCCTGTTTTACTAAATAAGCGACTCACATATTTTTCAACATTCCGCACGCTTGTTTCTAAAGTCTTAGCAATTTCTTTGTTCATTAAACCCTGAGCAACTAAGTCGAGTACACTTTGCTCTCTAGGAGTTAGCTCGATTTTGATGGGTGGAGGTGTAATTTTGAAAACCGAGCCTTCTGTGGTTGTCTCATCGAGCTTACGCTTAATATATTCGAGTTCTTGGGTAATTTTTGCTAGCTCAGAGCTGTCACCTTCTTTGCTGGTAACTGCTTCTCGGCGTTTGAGTAAATTGCGAATAATTGATTCTAGTTCTTCTGGATCGAAAGGTTTAGCTAAATAAGCATCACAACCACTATCATGACCCTTGATGCGATCGCGTGTCATGCCTCTAGCTGTCAAAAAAATCACGGGAATTGTTTGAAAACGAGGATCTTCCCTGATTTGTTCTAAAAATTGATAACCATTAGTTTCGGGCATCATAATGTCAGAGATAATCAAATCGGGAGTTTCCTGTTCCAACAGTTGCCACGCTTCAGCAGCACTACTAGCTGCGGATACTTTCCACTCTTCATTATCTTCAAGATAAGCTTGAACCGATTCTCTGACCCCAGGCTCATCATCGACAAGAAGTAGCTTTTGTTGTTCTGACATTTTGGCTAAAACCTTAGTTTAATTTTCGCTATATCAATCTAGTTACAACCTTGATTCTAACAAGAGTTGACGCATTGATTATTTACTTCAAAGCGGATTCAAAATTGTAACCGATTATCCTAGGTTATATTTGGGGCTTCTGCTTGATCTAGTTTATCTAGGTCTAAAGCGATCGCTTTAGCAAGATATTCATCACCAGTACGTGGATGTCGTCCAGCTAGCAAAACCTTAATGACTAAGGGTAAATTAGCTAAAAACCTGCTGATTGTATAACGGGCAAGAAAGATCTTAAAGTACTTGATAGTTTTCAAACTAAGGTAATGACGAAGTTGTAAAACGATGTCGCATAATCTTTCTTCGTAACGAAACTGAGCGATCGCGTGATGATCTTCTGTTGCTCTCGATAAATTATGGTTTAGTTTACTACCGATAAAATACGAGTCGATACCTGACTTATGTACACGGATAAAAAATGTGGTGTCGACACCATAAATATTAAAGCGAGAATCAAAAACTTCGGTATAGCGGTTCTTCAATAACTTAATTGCAGAAGGAGCAAGACAAATACCACTAGCAATACTAGCTACCTCCCCAGTAAATACTTGCGCTTGTTGAGGGGTTGTTAGTTGACCATTCAAATAAGGATAAAAAATAGCATTGTCCGCATAAATCATGGGCAAGAAAATTTGACTATCATCCTTGCTAAAAGCAGACAAATCTTGGATATATTCTGAGGTCAAAGCAGTATCATCATCAAAAATCAAACCATAATCTTGACTGGGAATACAGTGATTATAAATATAGCTAAGAGGTGCATTAGCTAAACATTCCTGAATATTAATGGCTATTCCTAAAGAATGTAACGGCACCAAAAGTTGATAGCACTCTGAACTTACTTTTAAAGATTGGGATCCGTTGTTCCAAATCACAATCTCTTCTAAACCCAAACAAGCAAGTTCTCTTGCAAATGAACTTAGAGATTTAAGAGTAATAGACTCACTAATTTGAGAGTTATAGAGAATAACCAATCCTTTCATCTAGATCTATTTATGGCAAACAACCAATTTTTAGCTACTTAGAATTATATCGAGATCAAGTCTTATTTAACGCAAATTCACCTAAAATCATCTAAATTAAAACAGCATATTTCAATAATCGAAAGTTTTTTAACTTCATTTAGTCAGTATAACTACTCACTTATATTTGAAATATGATTAGATTGATTAATTACTTCAATATAAATAGCTAGTAAAATATACATTCAAGAAAGATATTTTTAGTACTAAATATTACCAAATTATCTTATTTGCTGACATGTATAAATAGATACTTGAGTTTTTAAATTTACAAGTTAATATAAAAACATATTAAGATACGAGAAATAAAAACTTTAATTTACAAATCACTCTTACTTAAGAAAATCAAATAAATTAATTCAAATATCATTTAATCTAAAAATTTTATTCTTAGCTATTAATTAAAATAATGTTGTTACAAATTGAGCAATTACAACAAAAGAATATTTCTATTAAAGGAAAATCATCTTTTCTATTCGATAATTATTCTTACAAAAGAACAGCAGTAGTATCAAAAAAAGTTGATCAAAAAGTTCTCAAAGATTATGAACAAGAAGCTAATAAAGTAATCATCGTTGAACACAGATTATATTTTTCAGTTTGGAAACAAGAAAAATTATCGAATGTTCCTAAATTAGATGAAACTAAAGAGAATTTAGATAGTTTTATTGATCAAAGGTTAAAAGAATTGGGTTTGTAGAAACATAGATTATTAGCAAAGCGCTAACTACAGATCATAATTCACCAAGATATCCATCTAAATATGATTAAGAAAGTCAAATTAATTTAACCATCTAGACATTGTGGTAGCTAGGATGAGATTTGATAAATTTTCTTGGGTTTTCTTGTAAATATCATGGCTGTCAAAAAAAACTTTGCTTCTTTTGATGAACTTCTTGCTAATTCACCTACACCAGTACTAGTCGATTTTTATGCAACTTGGTGTGGTCCTTGCCAAATGATGAGTCCAATTTTAGAAGATGTTGGCTCACAATTGCGCGATCGCTTACAAGTCGTCAAAATAGACACTGATCGCTATCCGACAATTGCCTCAAAATATGAGATCGAGTCTCTACCTACCTTAATTTTGTTCAAAGAAGGACAACCTGTTGAAAAAATTGAAGGTGTTCAGCCCGCTAATCAATTAGTTCAGTATCTAAATACTGTGGTTTAAATATATAGAAATCGCCAAGAATTAAACAGCTAAGAATTGTTGAATTATTTCTTGGCTTAATTCTTCGGTACTTCCAGAAGCAACAATGCCACCTTTCTGCATAGCATAGTACTTATCAGCTTGACGGACAAAATGAAGATGTTGTTCGACAAGCAAAACTGATATGCCTGTCGCAGCAATAATTCTTTTAACCGCTGATTCTATTTCTAAAATAATTGAGGGTTGAATTCCTTCGGTGGGTTCATCTAAAACCAAAAGCTGAGGCTTACCCATCAAAGCTCTAGCGATCGCTAACTGTTGTTGCTGCCCACCACTCAGATCACCTCCCATTCTGGTCAGCATAGTTTTGAGAACAGGAAACAACTCAAAAATTTCATCAGGAATTAATTCGTTTCCTTTTCTACCTTTTGGTTGAGCTTCTAAACCTAACAACAAATTATCTTGAACTGAAACCCGAGGAATAATTTCTCGACCTTGGGGAACATAACCAATACCTAATCTGGCTCTTTTATCAGGGGTTAATTTGCTAATTGGTTTATCTTTGAAAACAATTTCTCCCGTTCGAGATTTTAATAATCCCATAATGGTTTTAAGCAAAGTGGTTTTACCCACTCCATTTCTGCCAATCAAACAGACCATTTGACCTTGAGGGATACTTAAGTCTACGTTTCTGAGGATATGACTTTCGCCATAATAAACATTGAGATTAGCTACTTGCAACATTAAATTAGTCGCAGTTTGCTGCTGAAATTCTGCCTGGGTCATGTCTCTAAATATTAATTACTGTATTTGGCTTCAATTTCTTGCTCTATTTTTTGAACAACTTTTGTCGGTAAATCTAGAAGTCTTAGTAAATTTTGATAGACAACTATTTCCTGACTATTAATCTGATTTGATCTAATAATTTCGTAGCTCAACCTTAAAACTCGTTCTTTGTCTTTCGCATTTTTGACTTTAGGAACTAATTGTTCGAGAGGAATTTTACGAGCTAAATAGTTTTGAAGTTCCCTCTGCAAGCTGACTTGGTGATCTTGGCTAGAAGCAAATTCTTGACTTAAGTTAGTCAAAATAACTTCTAATTGTTCTGGTGCAAAATTATTATCTGCCCAAGCCATCGAAGCGCAGATGCGAATCATATTCATTTGTTCAGCACTAATGGATGGTGCTTCGCCTAAATAAACTTCAATTACTCGCGGATCATTTTGAATTTCATCCATGCTACCGTCACACAAAACAGAGCCTTGATGCAAAACGGTGACTTTTTCTGTGGCAATTTGTTTAACAAATTCCATATCATGCTCAATTGCAATAATTGTGTGGCTCTCTGCTAAAGCAAGTAATAAACTACCCACATTTTCGGTTTCCTCATCGGTTAAACCAGCAGCAGGCTCATCAACCAAAAGTAATTCTGGAGATTGAGCAACGAGCATGCCAATTTCTAAGCGTTGCTTTTCTCCATGAGATAACAGAGCAGCCTTAGCGTTTGCCTTAGCTGTCAAACCAACGGTTTCTAAAAGTCCACCCACTGTTCTCTGATCATCTTTTTTGGGTTTGTTAAAAAGAGTCGAAAAAACATTTTTGTTGCGATTGCAAACTAAGTCTAAATTATCTCTAACAGTGAGATTCAGATAGACTCGTGGAGTTTGAAATTTACGGCCGATTCCCATACGAGCAATTTTAAATTCGGGAGTATTACGCAGATTCTTCCCATTAAATAAAACTCGTCCTTGAGTGGGTTGAACTTTACCCGTGATGACATCCAGAAAAGTTGTTTTTCCTGCGCCATTAGGGCCAATAATAACTCTCATTTCTCCAGGTCTCATACTGAAATTCAAGTTATCGAGAGCTTTAAACCCATCAAAACTAACTGTCAAATCTTGAATCTCTAAAATGTTATTGCTCACTAGTCTGCATCCTCAAACTGCTGTTTCTCTCTTTGCACTGCTAAATCTTGGTCAATACTGGGATAAGTAACAACTTGTTTTTTTCCAAAGAGCGATCGCACTTTTTGCCAAGCAAATTCACGCCACCAACCAACTAGACCTTCAGGTAAAACCGTTACTACAATTAGAAATAATGCGCCTTGGAAAAACAACCAGACTTCTGGAAAACGTTCGCTTAAAAAAGTTTGAGCAAGGCGAACAATCAAGGTACCAATAATCGCACCAATCAAAGTCCCTCTCCCACCGACAGCAACCCAAATTACCATCTCAATTGAGAAAGCAACGTTCATAACACTCGGGGTAATAATGCCTGTTTGGACTGTGTATAATGCACCTGCCAAACCAGCGATCGCTCCAGAAACAGCAAAAACCAAAACCTTATAGCCAGTAGGATCGTAGCCTGAAAAGCGAACCCTGGTTTCATCATCTCTAATTGCCAACAAGAGACGACCAAAACGACCACTCGTTAACCACTTACAAAGATAGAAAATAAGGACTACCGCAATGACTGTCACAATATAAACCGATCTTTGAATGCCACTAGAACCAACAAAAATATCAAAAATCTTTTCAGTGTCAGTTTTTAAACCATTGGTGCCATTAATCAGTTTTTGCTGACCGTTAAAGAAATTGAAAAATACTAGTAGAGCCGCTTGGGTAATAATTGAAAAGTAAACCCCTTTGATGCGGTTACGAAAAACTAGATATCCGAGCAGAGCGGCGACTATACCAGGAATTAAGAATAAGGCAATCAGAGTAAATGGAAAAGAGTTAAAAGGTTGCCAAAACCAGGGTAATTCTTTAACGCCATAAAGATTAAAAAAATCGGGAAGTTGACCTTCTGGTAGTTGCAGCTTGAGGTGCATTGCCAAAGCATATCCCCCCAACCCAAAGAAAATGCCATGACCTAAACTTAGCAGTCCCGTATAACCCCAAATCAGGTCTATACCTAAAGCAACAATCGCTAAAGATAAGAATCGACCTAACAACCGCAGTCTAAAAGCTGGCAAGATAATCGGGAGAATAACTGCAAAAATAATGACTAGACTGCTAACAATGCCAATCTCAATTAACTTTTTAGTTCTATCTTGTTTATTTCTACTTATGGCGATCGCCTTATTTCCATCCATATTTAACGATTGCAGTTTTGTAAGTCGCGACTAGAATATATCTGATTAATCATACATTTTGCATCCCTGAAATATTAAGTAGTTCACTAAAGTTCAATATCCTACAATTGCAGATCATTAGTGGCTTACTAAATTGGGGATTAGTTTAGGAATTTACTTAAATATGTAATGTAAGCTACCATTAATAACTGCTCTTAAAAAGTAGCAAGCCAAACATTTTCTTAGTCTCAACGTTGATACTAATTGCGGCCTAGACTAAAAAAGGTGGAGAATAAATAAGTAAATTATTCTCGCTCTAGAAGAGTTACACCGATTCTTTGAGTAAGCGCCTGCCAATCCTGTTTGGCAAAGTAAGGAAGAATTAATTCCAACAGAGCGGCAAACTTAAGACCCCGTTTCAAGCGACGCGACTCTTTCCATACTGAGTAAAACTTAACTATCTGCCAATTACGCTGCTGAAAAAAATCTAACCCCTGTTTAGGATTGAATAAAAATACACTGGTATTGCTATCAGAAAAATATTGGTGAAAGAGTTTTTCTCGCCAGAGTAAAGTTGAGTTTTCCATTCCCGAAGCTGAAATTAATTCAAACAGCCACCAGCGAAAATTTGGTTGTTTGCGAAGATCCTCATCTAGTAAACTCACTTGCTCTTCTGGGAGATAAGATAATAATCCTTCACTCAGGATCAAAACTTCGCCTGCTTCAGCACTTATTTCGGCAAATAAAGTCCTTCGTGATTCGAGATCTGTTAAATCTAAGTGAATGCTTTTTAGCTGACAACAAGGCTTTTGCCCTTGTAATCGATTCTCTTTTTCAGCCAAAATTTCGGCGAAATCCACTTCAATCCATTCCAGCGATCGAGGAAGAGATAGACGATAAGGACGAGTATCAAAACCTGCTCCGAGATTGATTACCGTATCTATTTGTTGTTCTTTAATCAGTTTCTCAATGGTCTTATCTATGAGATAAGTACGAGTAGCAATGACATTCGTTGCTTGCTTTTGAGATCCCAGCATTTCCGCTAAAATCAGCCCCTTACTCCCAGCTAACAAACGCGCCCAAGGGTCTTGAAATAGTGAGTCAGGACGTTCAGACTCAAAGGCTCGGTACATTGCCACTAGGTAAGCAGTTTCAGCAATTTTGTTCATTATCACAATTGTAAGAAATATGGACAACAAGCCTTTGCAATATAAGTTACTGACACTAATAAAAATGAACTTGGCAAACAATTACAACAGTTAAAACCTAAATACCATGATTACCGTAATTGGTGAGATTCCAGAAAATAATCTTCGTCTTCATCAGCTATTTTGGTGATTCTGAGCAATCATGACTGAGAGATTGGTTATTTTTACAAAATATATTTCTGTCCTACTGTTCCCGAACTTAGAGAAAAAAGCTTACTCCACGACGCCTAAACTCAAGAGTAGTGAATTAGTTTTGTCATTTAGTAACACCGAAACTCCAGGTATCTTGCCAAGGCGAACCGCCAACTTCTAATCCCGCTAGATTACTTGTTGCTTCAATAATAGTTTCGTTTGCTGTACTTAGTTTGATCCATAAATTTCCCCTATTGGTATCCCGACAGTTTAAGACTAAACCACTGGCGGTTGGCGTTCTTACATAACTGCCACTTACATCAGTGCTCCCCTTCAAAGTGACCTGATATTTGCGGTTTACAGCTTGGACTTGCCATTCTCCCCAAGGAGTAATACACCAACTAAGTTGCGAATTCCAAGGAGCAAACTCATAAAATTCACCTTGATAGTGAATGCCGATCAAACCAACAGTTTCTTGCCAGCCAAGAAGTTCGCGGATTCCTCCTGCTGCGGTTACTGTCAGATTATTGTGTTGATTGAAGTGATTGCAATTGAGCCAAAACCACTTGCTAGGAAAAGAAGTACCCCAGTTTTTTTCGCTATAAGCTGGGACATCCTGGAAATGGTATTTGTGATTTTGCCACTCAATCCAACCCGTAGCTAAACCATGAGCCATCGTAATTTGCCAGCCAGGATTATCGAGAGGTAGATAAGAAAGTAAACCACCAGTAGCTTGTTGCCTAGAGTCAGAGTTGCCCCAACCATAGAGAGGCTTAACTTGATATTGCCAACGACAAAAATTTTGTCGCCTGGGATTGTAAATCGATCCTTGGTTGAGGGTTGGTGTGACCTGATAGCCCTCTTGGACATGCTCGTTAAATTTGGCGATCGCTAACTTTTTGGGTTGCAGATTCGGTTGATTAAGACTGGGCTGAGTTTTGCCCCAATGTCCAAAACTGAGACTATCGCGATCTGCCCAAAAACCTGAGACTTGAGGGAAGGTTCGACAAATATATTCTTCTGCGATTCCTAGAATTTGAACTGCACCGCCACTATTATTTACCTGTTTGCTCTTGTTTTGACCTAGAGGATCTTCAAGTGAATACATAAAGGCGAAAGTTTCTTGGATCTCAGGCAAAGTTAACTTGAGATACCAGCCTTCAAAATAGCTTGGGGCATAGCCGTCCCAATGGTAGCCACTATGGGGAGTTTGCAGGTTCTTGGGTTGGTGGGGCTTAAACAAAACAGGCTAAAGGAAAGAGAATGTATTCGAGAAAAAATAACTTCCAAATAAACTGATAAAAAGCAGCGATCGCTTGTGGTTCTTCTAAATCTAATTCTCGACTACGCCACCATAACAGTCCTAATAAGATGAGGTGATAGCTAACAAAGAAGAGCGAATTAACTTCTGTGATCTTAGCTAAACCGACAGCAATCATTCCTAAATAGCAGCAAGCAATTACGCCCAAAGTTATTTGCAAGACTTTTGTTTTGCCCAAAATTAGGCTGAAGGTAGCAATATTATAAGTTCTGTCTCCTTCAAGATCTGGTACGTCCTTGAAAATAGCGATCGCGATCGTAAAAAGAACAATAAAAGCAGTTAGCAGCCAAACTTCTCTACTAATTAAGCTCTGATGCTGAAAATTAGCAAGTGCAAGCCTCTCAGCTTCGAATTTATCACCAAAATGCAGCCACAAACCCAAATTTACAACCACACCACGAACTGTCAAAATGCAAAATGCTGCCCATAACGGGAACTGTTTTAGCCGAATCGGCGGCAGAGAATAGGCTGTGCCAATCAGCAAACTAATAATGATTGTTGCGAGTAAATAAGTTCCAGCTAAGCTAGCGATCGCGATCGACCCAATCCCCATCACAGCAATAATTAGCCATCCTTGCCCAATTGTGAATGCCCCTGAAGCTAAAGGCAAATGAGGTTTGTTAATCTTGTCTATTTCAATATCACTGAGTTGATTCAAACCGACAATATAAACATTTCCCCCCAGGCAAGCAGCCCAAGCAGTAAGCATTTGTTGCAGATTTACTACCGAGAAACTCTGATTAGTAGTCCCCAAGGCAATAAAATATAAAGCAAAGACGCTTAAACTGGTGCCGATAATGGTGTGAGGACGAGAAAATTGCCAAAGAGAACTAACAAAAGAAGTTTGGCGAGGTCTTAGTAGTGAAGAAGGAGAAGTCACAATTAGCAGCTTTAAGGTTACCTTTTCACGTTAGACCACAATTTTTTCGCGATGAAGAAAAATCGTTATTTTTTAAGAGAAATTTCCCAATTCCCAATTCCCAATTCTTAACTCCTAACTCCTAGCTCCCAATTCCCCCCATTCGAGGGCAAGCGAACTCCGAACTCCGAACTCCTAATTCTCAAAATTCTATGTCCCTCAAAATCCGCGAACAATTAGCAAATCATCTCCAGATTGGTTCGGTATCTGTAGCTAGTCGAGTTTTACAAGCTCCACTTTCGGGTGTGACAGATCTCGTGTTTCGGCGCTTAGTGAGAAAATATGCGCCCAACTCGATGATGTATACCGAGATGGTAAGTGCCAAAGAGATTCATCATCTTAAACAATTACCTCAAGTAATGGCGATCGCTCCAGGCGAACAACCAATTAGTATTCAGCTCTTTGATTGCCGTCCCGACTTTATGGCAGAAGCAGCAACCAAGGCGGTAGCCGAAGGCGCCCAAACCATTGATATTAATATGGGGTGCCCTGTTAATAAAATCACCAAAAAAGGTGGTGGTTCTTCTTTGTTGCGTCAGCCAGAAGTTGCCGAAGCGATCGTCAAAACTGTAGTTGAGGCAGTTGATGTTCCTGTTACGGTTAAAACTAGACTCGGTTGGAATGAAACCGAAATTAATATTCTCGATTTTGCTCAAAGAATGGAGCAAGCAGGAGCAGCAATGTTAACCCTGCATGGTAGAACCAGAGCGCAAGGTTATAACGGGACTGCCAATTGGCACTGGATTGCTGAAGTGAAAAAGGTTTTGAGCATTCCTGTGATTGCTAATGGGGATATTTTTTCTTTGGAAGATGCGATCGCTTGTCTAGAAATTACTGGCGCTGATGGGGTGATGTGTTCGCGAGGAACTCTCGGCTATCCGTTTTTGGTAGGAGAGATAGATCACTATTTGCAAACAGGAGCAAAACTCCAACCACCATCAATCGCTACTAAACTAGAATGCGCCAAAGAGCATTTGCAAGGACTTTGGGAATATAAGGGAGAAAAAGGAATTTTCCAAGCTCGCAAGCATATGGCTTGGTATTGCAAGGGTTTCCCTGGAGCGACTGAATTAAGAGATCAGTTGTCTCAAATTACAAGTGTTGCTCAAGGAAAAGATCTTTTGGATAGAGGGCTTGAATTAGCACAATCTCAAGATGAAGATGTACTTCTAGCTCAATAACATCTACTTACCTCCTATAATTTCGTAAAGTTAATCTAAGTTAAATCTCATAATCAATTCAGATCTTTTAGCTACGATCAAAAAAGTATTTCACATTCAGTCTTAACTATATAATCTTAGATAAATATTCCTTACAACCAAAGCGATTGCATCCTATTTTTTGATATTTTTTTTAACAATATTTAATCTATAAATTTGTATAATTACTACGCAAAAAATATTTTTAAAATTTCTACTTATTCTGTAATTTTTTTATGACAAATAATGTTTAAATCCAAACTGCGCTATTTTTTTGTCAAGAAATCTTATGTAATGATTAGCTGTTTCCTTGCTGTTTTCATTATTCTTGCACAGTCTTATTTCCCACAATCTTTGGCATTATCTCAAACAGATCCTCAGCCTTTTCAGAATTTAAGAATAGAAGATGTCACCAAATTCTCCGAGGCGATTGAGAAAATAGAACTAAAGTGGGAACGAGATTATGAACGTCACTTTAAGCGTAATTTTGCTAATCGAAATCGTTCTGCAACCAAAATTGCTAATCATCTCAGCCAGATTAAACAACAAGCTGGAATTAATCCCGCCATTATTTGGGCAATTCCTGAAGATAATTTTGTCAAGTTGATGTTAGTAACTCCGGAACGACAATTTGTAGTTAAAAAAATTCGGAGTGGCAACAAAAAAGCTTTAAACAAACAGATTAAAAAATTAGCAAGGGCAATAAGTGATAGTAGCTCGTTAGCCTATTTACCTCCAGCTAGACTACTACACCGATCGCTGTTACGCCCTTTAGAGCCTTATTTAGAAGCCGAAAAAATTGATACTCTCTTGTTTTGTAATGGTTCTCTGTTACGTTCTTTGCCCTTGGCAGCACTCCATGACGGCACAAAATTTCTAGTTGAAAAATACAATATTGCCCTAATTCCTGCTGTTAACCTAACTGATCTTGAATATGAATCTGATTTAGGAGCAAAAGTTTTAGCAGCAGGAGCCTCAGAATTTGACCAACTTCCTAATCTTCCAGGTGTTGAGGTGGAATTAAATACCATTGTTCCTAAAATTTGGTCAGGCAGTAAATTACTCAATCAAGATTTTACCGTTGAAAATCTCAGCAAGGCTCATCAGTCAGGTTCATTTGATGTAATTCACATCGCTTCCCACTCCCAGTTTAATCCTGGCGTACCTGAAGAATCTTTTATTCAATTTAGCGATCGCAAAATAAGTTTAGCGAATGTTGATGATTTGGGTTTAAATCTGCCTGAAGTAAATTTGTTAGTTCTTAGTGCTTGCCAAACTGCAATGGGTAACGAAGAAGCAGAATTTGGCTTTGCTGGTCTGGCTATGCAAGCTGGAGTTAAGTCGGCTTTAGCTAGTTTGTGGAATGTTGATGATACGGGAACAATTGTGCTGATGAGCGAATTTTATCAAAAACTGAAATCAACCTCGATTAAAGCTCAAGCTCTTAGAGAAGCTCAAATTGCGATGTTAAATCAAGATGTTTCAATTGAAGGTCAACAAATTCGGGGTTCAGAATTAGCAATTCCTTTGCCATCAAGAATTAGCAAAGGTAGTGCCAGCAATCTCCAGCATCCCTACTATTGGTCTGGATTTACGATGATTGGGAATCCCTGGTAATTGAATAAATCTCTCCAATTTAATATCATCAACAAGTTGAGGATTTTTTCTGTCAGACTAAGCGTATCAATCTTTGGCGATCGCTAAATTATCTTGACTAGGTTATTTCTACTTCACTTGGTTTTTTCTTGCCTAGATATAAGCACAATAAACCGAAAATTATTGCCCCAACTATATATTTAAAAGCACTTGGTACTGCCAGACTAGGAGAAAAGAAACCCTCAATAACTCCAGCAATAATCATCAGCGGAATAATCCCAAAAGTTAATTGCGCTGCTTTGCGACCATTGATTTTAAGCGCATCAATGCGACTATATTTGCCAGGGAAAACCATTGCTTTGCCAATTAGTAAACCTGCACCTCCTGCTAAGAAAATTGCGGGCAACTCTAGAGAACCATGAGGGGCGACAAATGCCCAAAAAGGATAGCCCAAACCATACTTGGTAACTAGTGCCCCAATAGTGCCAATGTGCAAACCGTTGTATGCCATGATGATAATTGTGAATATTCCTGCGGTTGCTCCGCCGGCGATCGCTTTAAAAGACACTCCCAAATTATTGGTCATAATCCCAGTAGAAGCGACTGGTTGATTACCCAAAATTGAACCCATCCATAATTCACCTTGATCCCTTACTTTGTGAATGAGTGATTGGGGTACTGTTAAATCTAAAAAAGCAGGATCATGCCAGCCATACCACCAGCCAATTAAGGCAGGGATAAAGAAAATAGCAGTGGCGATCGCTGTATAAATTGCTGTTTCTCGGAAAACTTGAGGAAAACCCCAAGTATAAAATTCTTTAACACCTTGCCATTCTTGACGACGATTACCCTGATAGATTTGGCTATAGCCTCTAGAGGTTAGACTTTGCAATTTTTGGGTTAAATTTTTGCCGAGCTTATTGGTTTTTGCTTTAGCAAAATCGGCAGTTACTGAGCGATATAAACTAGCCATTTGCTTGATTTCATCAGCAGACAAAGATTTTAAGCCTTTTTTTTCTGCTTGCAATAATAAGCGATTTAATGTTTGCCAATTACTATCTTTACGAGTAACCCAACGATTAATATTCATATTTATTTTTAATAATAATTAGGAATTAGTACCAGCGACTAAGCCGTGTTTTCACTCAAAGATTAAAGATAATATTCTCTTATAATGATAATTATTTTAACTTATTAAATTAAGCATGAAACCTTTAAGCGTCGGGAATGTAGTTAGTGCTGGATTAAGAATTTATCGCGATCATTTTAAGGAGTACTATCGCATAGCTTTTGGTGCTGCTTTGTGGTCTTGGATTCCTATCTATGGCTGGGCAAAGTTTATGGCGCATATGGGTTTAATTTCTCGTTTAGCTTTTGGCGAAGTCGTCGAAAAACCAGAGACGATGAAAGCGGCACAGAAACATACGAATCCAAAATTGTGGAAATTTTTAGGTGCGGGAATAGCTGTAACCCTAAGATTTATGGGCTTCTACCTCTTATGGGCAGTTGCGGCAACAATTTTGATTATGATTACGGCTTTTATTCGTAATGCTATTCCTGGTACCTTGGGAACTATTTTGAGTTTAATTGGTGGCATCACAACGATATTGTCGTTGCTGTTTTTGTTGATTTGGCTAATTTCTCGCTATCTAATTATCGATGTGCCGATCGCCATTGAAGCTGATCACAATGCTAGCTCTGCAATTAAAAGAACTGTAGATTTGAGTACAGGCAATATTCGTCATATCTATGGCATTGTCATGGTTGCAGGTCTTATTAGCGTTCCTTTATGGTCAGTTGCCCTAATTTTACAAATTATTCCTTCGGCTCTAAGTAATATGGATATTGGCGCACTAGCACCATTAGCGACTATTGTTTCTTTAGTTGTCAGTTCGGCAACTAGCGCCTTTATCACTCCTTTGTGGCAATCGATTAAAGCAGTGATTTACTACAATCTTCTAGTTCGTCGGGAAGGCTATGGCTTAGAACTAGATATATAAAATAAAAACCATAAATTAGTTAGAAAAATATAATCAATAAAGTAATCTATTTATAAAGAAATTTTTATAAATAGATTATCTTGCTTTAGCTAATCAATAGTTTTGTATATCAATTTAGTCATAATAATGTAGGTAATAACAGAACAAACCGTAAAGATTTTCATATTAAAATTCATTAACGAAAGCAAAATTACTCTTTTTTCATACTCTCTTCAGCAAAAAAGATATTAAGATTAAAAATCTTTCTTGATAAAAACTTTAAAAACTAGAAAATTCATCAAGAATATTTCATTTTTTGTTCAGTAGATATCCCAATGCAATACAAACAATAAAAAGATAACATTATTGCTTAGTAAAGCTCAATTTTTTTAATTATCACAATAGTTAGAAAACAAATTTAAGCTGATCAAAGCAACTTTATAGTTGTTAGCAAAATACTCCATCCAAATTTAAATACTCTTTTCTATCTTAATTTTTAAAATTTCTTCTCATGAATTATTTCAAGCACACAACCTTACTTTGTATGTCAGTATTAGGCACATTATTGATCAGTAATGTTTTTGATAGTACTGTTCTAGCTCAAGATCCTGTAGTAAATGTTGGTGGAGAGGAGACAGGAATTTTTGATTGGTCTGAAGCTGTAAGTGTAGATCCCAATGGTTGGAATAATGGTACTTCCCAAGGCAACCGTGATGATTTATATCGCGTTTACTATCATCAGCCTTCTGAAAAATATATAAAAGTTTCTGTCAGTGCACAATTTAGATGGAATGGAGGAACAAATGATGATCACCCATATGCTCCAAAAATTATTAATGAAGCCAAGAATGGTATGGGTGGTTTTAATCAAACAGAAATGTTTCTTTTTAATTCTCAGGTTAGAAAAGGAACTAGTACAAATAATTCTTTAACCATTGAATTTTTTGAGGATGCAAACCTAACTCAAAAAGCAAGCGTTAACAATCTAAATTTCACTCTTACTGATTTAGATTCAGGAAGAGAAACTATTGATGGGATCCAGATAACTGGTAGAGAAAAAGTTGTTGTAAATGCAGTTGGTGTTTCAGGAGAAGATATCCCTGTTGAATTTTATCAACCTGAAGGCAGCTTAATTGAGAGTAGCTGGATTAATGGTGGCAGTGTTCTCGGGTATGAGAAGGGAACAAATACTGCGCTCGGAAATATTGCCCCTATCTTAACTGGCGAAACCCATAGGATTGAAATTTCTTATCTTGTTGAGGTTAGTCCTGCTAATGATGCTTACAATAACACCAGAAACATGTACATAAGCGATTTAGCTTGGGGTGGCTATACCGTTAAGGTAACTCCTGATGAAGAAGTTATTCTTCCTGAACTGCCCCCAGAAGAACCCCCTATCCCTACAACGCCTTCAGAAGAACCTCAACCTAACAATGCTCCTACCCCTGCCGATGACTATATTTCTTCTTTTGCGTGGAAAAATTCTGTAATTGACGTTATCGAGAATGATACTGATCCAGATAATCAGGATGAAGTTTTAATTATTACTCAAATTAATGGCAACTCTATTGAGATAGGGAAAGAAGTTAATGTTGCTGGGGGGAAAGTTACTGTCAACAGTAATAACAAAATTGAATATAACTCAAATAATATTCCAGGTAATTACACTTTTGAATACAGTGTCTCGGATAGTCAAGGTGCAAGTGGATCAGCAACTGTAACTATATCGTTAGAAGGTTATGCTGACTAAGATATTTATTGCTTAACAAGCTTGTTTTGACTCTAATGGGGTTAGGTGATTTTAATCTAACCTTTTTTTTGATATTTATAAAAGATTGCGAGCCTTCAGTTGCAAATATCTTTCTACTAATTGATCGCTAATTTGGTTACAATGTGCGTCTAGAACTAGCACTCCTTTTTGTTTTAAGCCAGCAAAAGCTAACTCTCTTTGGGCTAGTAAATCTAGAGCAACAGCTCTTTGATAGGTTTCTGAGATATTATCCGTTATCCCATGAGCGATCGCATCAACCTTAGGATCTCTAAGCGTCACACAAAAAGGCAGATAGCGAGGAGTAAGGCGCACCATGGCTGATAAGAGTTCGGCTGAAGCAGTCATATCTACTAATTCCGTAATCACTACCACCAAAGCACGTCTGGTTTGTTGGGTTACAACTCTGGTAATTGCCCCCAAATAGTCAGATTCCAACATGACTGGTTGAATCGGAGTTAAGCGTTCAATTAGTTTGGAGAGATGGAACTGTCCTCGTTCGGGAGGAATCCAAGTAGTAATCTCGCGGTCAAAAACTGCCACCCCTACTTTGTCGCCACGATTTAATCCTGCTAGGGCTAAAGCCAGGGTTGTATTTAAGCCCCAATCAAATCTTTTTAGTCCTTGCACTCTCGCTGTCATTAATCTGCCTCGATCAAGCAAGATAAAAACAGTTTGTTCTTGTTCTGGTTCGAGAGCTTTAATTAGAGGACGATTGCGCCTGGCTGTAGCCTTCCAATCAATCAGGCGAATGTCATCCCCTTGGCTGTATTGTTTTAGCTCAGCAAATTCTGTACCACTCCCAAATTTTCTCACTTGGCGCATTGAGCCAGTATTGCCAAGAGTCAGTTTGATGGTGAGCGATCGCAATGCTAACAAATCGGGATAGACTGCAACTTTCTGTTTAGCTGGAACCCGCCAACTACGCCAGACCAAACCCAAATTTCCTAATTGTCTAACATTAATATCTCCCCATTCATATTCGCCTCGACTATGGGGTGAAATTGTATATTGCAGTTCACTCTGGCTATTAATTGCTGAAGGCAATTTAGCCTCTAACATTTCTGTTGAAACTGCAAATTGTTGAGGGTATTGATCTTGAAGTTGAATAATATGGGGTTGCTGTGATTCAATTTGGAGGGTCACAACATTATCGCGACCTACCGATAATCTGCTTAAAGGCTTTCTGCTTACAGCAACTTTTTGCCTGTTAACTTGGATTCCATCCCAAATTGCCAACAGAATAATAATGAGATTATAAATACTGGTTAAGACAATTGTTGTGGGGTTATCCAAAAAAATTCTAAGAACTAGAATAATCAAGAACCCACCACCAAGGAAGAGATAGAAACGCAGGGTAGGAAACATACAAAAAACCTGTTACTAGGTTAGTTAATAAACAGAAATACTAAACGCAAGATTAAACTAAAAATTGAGTTTTCTAACTCCAAATTCCTAACTCCGAACTCCCAAGTAGCCAAAAACTATTTTTACTCTCTGGGTACAGGTACTTGTTCCAAGATTGAAGCGATCGCTGTCTGAATTTCAATGCCATCTAATTGGGCTTCTGGTTTTAAAATTAAGCGGTGACATAACAAAGGTGGCGCAACCGATTTAACATCATCAGGGGTGACATAATCTTTATTTGATAAGAAAGCTTTGGCTTTAGCTGCTTGCAGCCAAGCAACAGTAGAGCGAGGAGACGCACCTAAACTTAAATCTGCGTAGTTACGAGTTTGTCTTACAAGAGCCACCAAGTAATCCAAAATATTATCTGCTACCTGAATTTTTTGAACTTGTTCGCGCCAAGCTAGGACATCTTCGACAGTGGCGATCGCCTTAAGCTTATCTAAATCAAGTTTGCTGGCTTTAAATCCAGCCTGAGAATTGAGCAGGATTTGTTTTTCGGCTTCTAACGAAGGGTAATCGACTGCCAGCTTAAATAAGAAGCGATCTAGTTGAGCCTCGGGTAACGGATAAGTTCCTTCAAATTCGAGTGAATTTTGAGTAGCAACGACCCAAAATAATCCAGGTAAAGCGATGGTTTCCCCATCAAGAGTAACTTGTTGCTCTGCCATTGCCTCTAGTAGCGCGGATTGAGTTTTGGGCGGAGTGCGGTTAATCTCGTCTGCTAATAATATCTCGGTAAAAATCGGCCCTTTTTTGAGAATAAAATCTCGGCTATTAAAATCGAAAATATTAGTTCCTAAGATATCTAATGGCAAAATATCGGGTGTTAATTGCACTCGATTAAAATCTGCCTTAATGAGTTTGGATAATACTTTTACTAGAAGAGTTTTTCCTGTGCCAGGTACTCCTTCTAAGATGACGTGACCATTGCTAAGTAAGGCAATGAGTAATTGATCAACAATGTCTGTTTGTCCGATGACAACCTTGGTGATCGCTGTACGCAAAGAATTGAGTAGAGAATTAGAACTAGTCATGCAAATTTGCCTAAAATAGCAGTTCTTCTGGATCAAACTAGAAGAGCCACTATTCTAATGGCAAGATTTAGATCTTGAGTAGGGTTAAGTCCTAAGGAATTAACTTTTGCAAAGAACTACTCGATTCGAGGTCTATGCCAAGATCTTGAACTGCTTGGGTGAGGTTGGCTTTAAACTTGTCATAATTAGAGCCGTAGCCACAGAGTTTGGCTGTATTGGGAACACCTGTAAACGCATTTCCTCTAGCGCAGTTTACTAGTTCTTGTCCTAGTAAAGGCTCATCTCCAGAGAGAATTTTTTGTTTAGAATCACCCCAAAAGGCGCTAAGAGTGCAAACTTGTTTTCTTTCTTGGTCATCTATTGACCAACGATAGAT
>CALKUU010000307.1 GCA_937996665.1 uncultured Xenococcaceae cyanobacterium
TGGTAAAGAGAATAAGCTCCAACTACTTCATCATTTCCTGATAACTCTAAGAGTGAGATTTGAGTTTGTTGGAGAATTCCTGCAATAATTGCTCCTGCGCAAGCTGTATCTTCGATCGAATATGTACCTTGCCAACCAGAACCAACCAGCCAAACTTCATTAGGCTTATTCTCTAGAAGATAATTGACGATCGCTTGACGATTAATTTGAGCAGCAGTAATTACAATTGGTGCTTTTGCCACTTTTTGAAGAGCACGAGTACCATTAGTAGTAGTTAGAAATAAACGTTTTTCTTTAACGATTTCCTCAGTGCAATTGAGTGGAGAATTATCTAGATCAAAACCCGTTATTTTTTGACCTCCCCTTTCTCCGACTTTTAAGCATTTATCTGCTGGCCAAGCCGATGCATGACTTTTTAAAAGTTCGATATCACTAAAAGTCTGTACTGCTTCCGCGCTTGCACTTAAAGCTGTGGCGATGGTAGTGGTTGCTCTAAGAACATCGATAACTACTGCACAGTCGGGAAGATTCTGTTCGGGAACAAGTTCAGGAGTATGATAAACAAATAGTTTCACTTAACTATATCTTATAGATATTTACAAATAGATATTTACAAACTCTCGTAATTATACGTTAACACCTGCCTCTTTTAAGGCAACTTCTTCAAGTTTGTCAACGTCTAAATTGTAGAGACGTTTGCTAGTTTTGCTTATAGGCTTTTTGGAAGGATTAAATATATGATTTTGAAACCAATTCTTAAACTTAGTCTTTATACTGCAAGCTTTTTAGCTATTTATTTGTTACCTTTCTCAGGGGCAATTGTTACTAAAAATCAACCTCTTTTAGCTCAAAGTACTAAGTCTGAAAAACTAACTTTATTTGTTGATCCTAATAAAGGTGATGACCTTAACTCAGGAACTCGTAATTCTCCTTTGCAAACTATCACTCAAGCTCTTAAAATTGCTGAGTCAAATACAGTTATTTCTCTAGCTCCAGGTACTTATAGCGCAGCAACAGGTGAAAAGTTTCCACTGATTATTCGCGATTCCATTACTCTGCAAGGCGTTTTAGGTGGTAATGGTCGCAGGGTAGTGGTGATGGGTGGTGGTTCTTTTATTAGTCGTACTGGTGCTGGTCAAAATGTGGCGATCGCTGCTACTAAACAAACTATGGCTATTAAAGGATTGACTATTATTAACTCTGATAATCGTGGTCATGGTTTGTGGGTGGAGTCGGCTAACCCTGAGATTAGTCATAATACTTTTACTCGCAACGGTAATACTGGATTATCGGTTAATGGTCGGAGCAAACCTTTAATTGCTAATAACCATTTTCGTAATAATGGGGGAAATGGGTTACTAATTTACGGACAATCTGCCCCTACTGTCACTGATAATCTTTTTGAGAATACTGGTTTTGGGATGAGTTTGGTTCAGCAGAGTAAGGCTCTGATTAACGATAATGAGTTTCGAGGAAATCGGATTGGTTTAATTTTTGAGGGTAATTCTCAGGGTAAACTGCGTGGCAATAGGATTATTAACTCTTGGGAATATGGGTTGGTAGCGATCGCTAATTCGCGAGTGGATCTTGGTAGCTCTTCCCAACCTGGAGAAAATATTTTTCGTAGTAATAAAAAACTAGCGATTCAAAATATTACTCAAAATCTCATTAGTGCAAGTGGCAATCAAGTCAGAGGTGCTACTGAAGGTCAAATTGATTTTAGTGATAATAGTATTGCTGCTGTGGAGATAGATTCTGCTTCAACTAATTTGGCTAGTAATACTCAAACTTCTCGTCTCAGGGATAATCCTTTGACTTCTCAAGGAAAGACAATAGAGCGATCGCCAAGATCGTCTGAAAATCAGCAGGCAGCGATTAATAATCCACCGCGTTCAACTTTTAATTCTTCATCGGTAACTGAGCCAACTGCCGAATCAGAAGTTTTGCCTTCTCCTCCTGTGGTTAAAAAGCAAGAATCTTTACCACCTCTTTTGCCATCTAGATTAGCTAAAAGTCCGAGGGTTAATACTCAGAACGAGAATAGCCCTAATCGCAATAGTCTTAATAGTGGCTCTGCAAATAGTGAAGCTGATGTTGCGAATAATGCTAAGAGAAAAGAGTTTGTATTTACTGCTCCCCGCAGTCCTCGCCCGCTATTGCCTCAAACTAACCGACTTGATTCGAGTAAACCGAGTAGATTGCCTCCGCCTGCCACTTCAACTCAGAAACCCAATTTACCTTTACCTCCCTTAAAATCACCTTCTGTGTTGGGTAGTAATAGTAATAGGCGCAGTGTGAATAGTTTATCTGATTTATTAGGTGGTTCTCGTCCTAATAAAGCTAGATTTAGAGTTTTAGTGGAGTCCAATCACCAAAATCAGCAAAAACAAATACTCTCGCTTTATCCCAGTGCCAAAAGAACTGTCTATCAAGGTAAGTCGATGTTTCAGGTGGGAGTTTTTAGCGATCGCGCTGCTGCGGAGAAAGCATCTCGCTCTTTAGCTAACTTAAGATTAACTTCCTATATTTTGGAGTGAGATCTATAAGTTGAAGATTCAAGTTTTATACTAGTTGATTTTCTTTTCTGAGAAATGACTCAATAAAATGGGTTAAATCACCGTCCATCACGCCACTAACATCAGTGGTTTCTTCTTCGGTGCGTAGATCTTTGACCATTTGGTACGGGTGAAAAACATAGTTACGAATCTGATTACCCCAGGCAGCTTCAACCATATCTCCCCGAATTTCAGCGACTGCTTGCGCTCTTTGTTCTTCGAGCACGATTAAAAGTTTGGCTTTAAGTAATGCCATTGCTCTTTCTTTGTTTTGTAGTTGCGATCGCTCCTGGGTGCAACGAACAGCAATTCCTGTGGGTAAATGGACAATGCGCACCGCAGTTTCTACTTTATTGACGTTTTGTCCACCTTTGCCCCCTGCGCGCGAGGTAGAAATTTCTAGGTCTTTTTCGGGTATATCGAGGTTAATTGCTTCATTCCCGAGGTTAGGCATGACCTCGACCCCAGCAAAGCTGGTTTGTCTTTTGCCGTTGGCATTAAAAGGTGAGATTCTCACGAGGCGGTGAGTTCCCTTTTCTGCTTTTAGATAACCATAAGCATAGCTGCCAGAAACTTCGAGAGTAACTGATTTAATTCCTGCTTCATCCCCTGGTGATTCTTCGACTAAATTGACTTTATAGCCTTGTTTTTCGCACCAACGGGTATACATGCGCAGTAACATTTCTGTCCAATCTTGGGCATCTGTGCCTCCTGCTCCAGCATTAATGGTTAAGACCGCACCTTTTTTATCGTAAGTCCCTGAGAGGAGTTGTTGTAATTCCCATTGATCTAATTCTTTTTGTAGCGTTGTGACGTTATTTTTTCCTTCTTCGGCTAAAGCGGGATCTTCTTCTAGTTCAAGAAGTTCGGTTATTGCTTTGGTGTCTTCGAGAGTACCTTGCCAACGAAAATATTGGTCTTGACTAGATTTTAAATCGGTTAGTTCTTGTAAGGTTGCTTGGGCTGTTTCTTGATTGTCCCAAAATTCTGGCTGAGCAGATAATTGTTCTAAATCTTCAATTTTTGCTTTTAGTGTAGCTAGGTCAAAGATATTCCTGAGTTTTACCCAGGCGTAGAGAAATATTGGCGATCGCTTTTTTGAGTTCTGATATTTCCATAACACACTGAGTTTTATAATCGGGTCTTACAAAATACTCGAATATGTATTCTACACCTTACTTTCTTCAGAGGTTAGTTTTTATACTTAGATCTTAGATTATGGAAATAAACAGCTTATATTTTTCTGCATCTATCAATGCTCAAAATTGCTTTAACTATTGTTGAAGTAAGCCTGAAAATGACTGTTTATGTAGAAGTAGTAAACCAAATTAGGTAAATTTACACAAAAGATGATGCTCCGATGGCATAAAATTTAGTTTATGGATTCTTAATTTTTTATAAAAACTACTTCTAATTATAGTAAGCATTAATTATGGAATACTCAATAAATATGACAGAAGTATTTCGTCCAGGAGATAAAATTCAATCTCGATATCGCATTTTAAATCAACTGGGGACTGGTGGTTTTAGTCGCACCTATTTGGCAGAAGATACTAACCGCTTTAATGAAAGATGTGTCTTGAAAGTTTTTACTCCTCGGCTAAGTGAGCATTTCACTTTGGCAAAAGCGAGAGAAATGTTTGAGAGGGAAGCCGAAGTACTGCATCGACTCGAACATCCTCAAATTCCTAAATTTCATCAAATACTACATCATGGAAATGATGACAGTGGATGCTTACTATTAGTTCAGGATTATATAAAAGGAGAATCCTATCATCAGCTACTTAATCAAAGGGGCAGAAAAGGACAAAAATTTAATGAGCAAGAAATAGAATTACTCTTGCTAAAAGTTCTACCAGTTTTAGAGTATATACATTCTTATGGAATTATTCACCGCGATATTTCTCCTGAGAATCTCATTCTAGATCTGCAAAGACAATTGCCCATTTTGATTGATTTTGGTTGTATCAAAGAAATCGAAGAGAAAGCTCAATTACAGCTTGTAGAAGCAGATTCTGCCAACTTGTACCCTATTGTCGGCACTGCAATTGGTAAAGCTCACTATGCTCCTCCAGAGCAAATAATTCAAGGTAAAGTATCTCCTAATACTGATCTATATGCTTTAGCTTCTACGGCTGTAGTCCTACTGACTGGGAAAAAGCCCCAAGAATTGAGAAATGGCGTTAATTTGCAGTGGAATTGGCAATCATTTGCAAGTGTTAACCCTCAACTCGAAAAGATTCTCAGCAAAATGCTAGAGTCTGACCCTGATAAACGCTTTAGCAGTGCCAAAGAGGTAATCACAGTTTTGCAAGATTCTCTGGCGTTGAGTATCACGCCAACTCAGAAAAATAATTCTGGGTCTCTCGTTGTGAAGCCAAATAAGCTGAATTACAAATTCTTTGAGAGCTTATTAAATATAAAGTATGTAAAGATAATTCTTCCTATTTTTCTGTTGTTTTTGTTTGGGAAACTGATATCTAGTCCAATATTTACGCCTCAGCCAGCATCTGAAACTTTTAATACTAGAGATGTCAACTCAAAACAGTTAGCCAAAAGTCTAAAGGGAAAGCTGAGTTTAGGAGAAAGATTATTAGTTTCTAATTTAGTTACTCCTGAAAAAGAAAAAGCAGTAAAAGCTTATGCCAAAAGGAATTATCAAGAAGCAGCTTATCTTTTATCGGATTCTTTGAGGCGTCAACCTAATGATCCTGAAGCACTTATCTATTTAAATAATGCAATCATTGGTGAGCAGAAATCTCATAGTATTGCCGTTTCTGTGCCTCTTTCCAATAACAGTAATTCAGCTCTTGAGGTGATGAGAGGTGTAGCTCAAGCTCAAGACCAAATTAATCAGCAAGGTGGAATTCAGGGTATTCCTCTCAAGGTTCAAATTGTTAATGATGAAAATAATCCAGATTTAGCCCAAAAAATAGCTTTTACGCTCACTCAAAACAAACAAATTTTAGGTGTTGTTGGTCATTATTCTAGTGAAGTTACTCTAGCAACCGCAGATATATATCAAACAGGTAAGTTAGTAGCTATTTCTCCGATTAGTAGCTCGGTTAAGCTGGCAAATATAAATCCTTATCTTTTCCGTACAGTCTCTAGTGACTTTATTGCTGCTAGAGCCTTGGCTCAGTATGCTGTTGAAGAAAAAAATCAGAAAAATCTGGCAATTTTTTATAGTTCCCAAAGCGATCACAGCGAATCTCTGAAATTAGAATTTAAGTCCGCGGTTACTTTATTAGGAGGAAAGGTAGTTAATATTTTTGACTTATCAGATCCCAACTTTAGTGCTGTTGATTCGGTTCAGCAGGCTATTGATTCTGGGGCAGAAGCTTTAATGCTTTCTACTAATCCTCGCAAATTAGACAAGGCTTTGCAGGTTATTCGGGTTAATCGTCAATTTCTTGGCTTGTATGGTGGGGATGATGTTTATACTTCTAAAACTCTTCAAGTGGGTGGCGAAGACGCACGAGGAATGGTGTTAGAGATTCCTTGGCATCTTAAAAGTAATCTCGAAAGTGATTTTGTGAGGACATCACAGAAGCTTTGGAATGCAGATGTTAGCTGGCGGACTGCTATGGGTTATGATGCTGCTCAAGCATTAATTACTGCTATTGATGTTAATAGTTCTCAAGTTAGTAGAACTAACATCCAAAAAGCTTTGGTAGATCCTAATTTTGTCGCATTAGGTGCTGATGAGGAAGTAAGATTTCTGCCTTCTGGAAATCGTGTTAATAGTATTCAGTTAGTGGAAATTCAACCTACTAGTGACAACTCTAACTATGAGTATGTTCCTATTGAACCTTAACTATTAGCGATCGCTAGAATTACATTATTTTGATTAGCAAATAGCGATCGCCTCACAAAAATAACCTTTGTCCAATTGAGTGATCGCTTTTATAACCTGATCAGACAATTGCTAGTTTATTCTGAATAAGTATTCCAAACTAATGGAACTGCATTATTCAAAAACCACTGCCAAAATTCTGTTCTTTTAGTAGCATTAGATTCTTCTATTTTCCAAGACTTCGTACTACTGAAAGCATCACAAGCATTTGCGCAAGCCAGCCAATCTTCTGGCTCTTTGTCTTGATCTGGAATGCCAATAAGATCAAGATCGATATCATATAACACTGCATTCACTGCTGCTGCACAAGCAAAACCAGCGTAAGCAGCATCTAAATATTCTTCTCCTTGGATAATTAAGTCATCCACTACAAAATAAAAGCTATCGCTTTTGTGGCTTAATTCTACAGTTGTCATTTTTTCTTGTAAACATTGCTCAGATATTTCGAGTAGTTCTCTCGCTAAATGATCGGTGAAGGGACAATTTTCCCAGATATGGAGGGTTTTCCAAGCACAAAGTAGTTCTAATTTTGCTCTTTTAATATGACCTAAATTTGAATTTGCATCAGAATCAAACAGGCTATATATTTTTTTCCTTTGGTAGCTGGGTAAATCGCCTCTTGTATTGATGCTTGCATGGCATTTTTCTAAAAGTTGCTTGATGTTGGGAGGTAGATTATTGATTGCCATAAGCGATCGCTTTATTCTCAAAAATATTCATTTAGTAGAGCGATTACCATAAACTAAGAATAATCCTAAAATCGAGGCTGAAAACAATTTTTAGATAGAAAGATTTGATTTTTGAGGTTTGATGAGATTTCCTCGAATTAATAAATTTGATATCATTTCTGCTTTCAGTTGATATTTAGAGAGGAATTATGTTCTATATATCACTGAATAATTCTTCAAAAGTTACATCTGGTAGCCTTGCACTTTTCTCAGGGTGTTTCAACAAATCAGCTATTAATTCGGGACTGGGATTAAAAGAATTAACCTCTTCTATAGGCATCTTTACTGCTAAATAAGATTTCTCTTCTTCTTTAAATATATTGAACGGTTTTGATAAATTAAAAGCTTGTAAAGAATTTAAGAATTCTTCGGGAGGTTTGTAATTGTGTTCAGTTATGTAGTGGTGTAACATCGTGGGAAAAAAATAGAATTCACCATTTTTGGTTGATGGAATATATACTGCATTGATTCCCACTAACATTGATTTGCTACCGCGATAATATTTTAAGTCAATTGGTTCTACCTCAATTGGGGAAGATTCATTGCATAAGTGACATAAATGAATTCCTCTTGTTCTACTTCCATGAATAAAAATGGCTTCATTAGGTTTTAATATTCTTTTATCTTGCTCTTCTGAATTTTTTAAATCTAGGAATAGTAATTCCTTCAGTTTTTCCGTAAGTGAATTAGAGACGAACCCTTGGTGATATGAATGGTCTGAATCTAACCAGCCAATGTATTTTATGTGTAAATATACAATAGCTTCGTCTTCAGTTAAGTTAATTCTGTAGTAAGTCAAATCAGGATGATACATAGTAAACTAATATCTTTCTAAAACCTGCTTTAAATACTTACCAGTATAAGAACTAGGATGTTCTGCTACCTCCTCTGGTGTGCCAACCACAATCACCTCGCCACCCTTATCACCACCTTCTGGCCCCAAATCAATAATCCAATCCGAGCAACGAATAACATCAAGATTATGCTCGATAACCACCAAAGAATTACCCTTATCAACTAAACGCTGTAAAACATTGAGTAGATGATGAACATCATGAAAAGATAAGCCCGTGGTGGGTTCATCAATTAGGTAGAGAGTTTTGCCTGTAGCTCGTTTCGATAACTCCGAAGCTAACTTAACTCGTTGCGCCTCACCACCTGATAGAGTCGGCGCAGGTTGACCTAGCTTTATATAGCCTAAGCCAACATCTACCAAAGTTTGTAACTTATTTTTCGCCCGAGGAATATTTTGAAAGGTTTCTAAACCTTCTTCGACGGTCATATTCAAAACATCGGCGATTGAAAAACCCTTGTACTTTACTTGCAGAGTTTCGCGGTTGTATCTTGCCCCTTTGCAGACATCGCATTGCACATAGACATTCGGTAAAAAATTCATTTCAATTACATTTACACCCTGACCGCTGCAAGCTTCACACCTGCCACCCTTGACATTAAAAGAAAACCGACCTGCTTTATAACCTCTGGCTTTTGCCTCAATAGTTTCAGTAAAGATGGCGCGGAGGGCATCAAAAACACCTGTATAGGTAACAGGGTTAGAACGGGGAGTTCTGCCGATGGGGGATTGGTCGATAGTGATTACCTTATCGATCGCCGTTACTCCTTTGAGTTTGCCTAACTTATTGGGGAAAGGTTTCTTTTTAGTGAGGTGGTGCTTGAGAGCAGGGTGAAGGAGTTCGTTAATCAGGGTTGATTTACCTGAGCCTGAGACCCCTGTAATGGCGACAAATTTACCCAGGGGAATATCGACATCGATATGTTGGAGATTATTGAGATGGCAATCTACTAAAGATAAACTAACTTTTTTCCCTTCGCGGCGTTCTGTTGGAGTGCCAATAACTTTGGTGTGGGATAAATAAGCACCTGTTAGAGATTTTTTGGCAGCCAGTAATTTTTCAAAACTACCTTCCACCACAATTTCGCCACCATGAACTCCAGCATGAGGACCAATATCAACAATATGGTCAGCACAGCGAATTGTGTCTTCATCGTGTTCGACCACGATTAATGTATTGCCGAGATCACGGAGTTTTTGCAAGGTGACGAGCAGGCGATCGTTATCTCGTTGATGTAAACCAATACTCGGCTCATCTAAGACGTAGAGAACTCCTGTTAAACCTGCACCGATCTGAGTCGCTAGTCTAATCCTTTGGGCTTCGCCTCCTGAGAGGGTCATAGCTGCTCGATTGAGAGTTAGGTAGTCGAGACCGACATCTAATAAAAATTGCAGACGGGCGTTAATTTCTTTGAGCGCTAATTCACCAATTAGGGCTTGGCGTTTACTTAATTTGAGGTTAGCAATTTTAGCTAAACAGTCACGAATTGGAATACTAACCAGATCATCGATGCCATACTGTCCAAGTTTGACTGCCAAAGATTCTGGTTTGAGACGTTTGGCATTGCAGACTTCACAGGGTTGATTGATCAGATATTGTTCGAGCTTTTGCTTGGCGGCATCGGAGTTAGTTTCGCGGTAGTTGCGATCTAACATTTTGATAATGCCATAGTAATGACGGTTATAGCCTTCACCACCACTGCGACTATCGGAGTAGAAAAAGATCTGCTCTTTGGTGCCATAGAGCAAAATATCTTGCTGTTTCTGGGTTAGCTTGTGCCATTGAGTTTGAATTGTAAAACCATAGGCTTCACCTACGCTGTAGAGCAAGGACAAGTAATAGGTATTGTCTTTATCAGACCAAGGCGCGATCGCACTATAGACAGGTTGGTTCGGGTCAGGAACTACCAACTCAGGTGCAAAGGTGCGCATACTGCCAATACCGTGACAAGCAGGACAAGCACCATAGGGCGAGTTAAAAGAAAAAAGCCTGGGCGATAACTCTTCCATGACTGCGCCATGTTCTGGGCAGGCAAAATGTTCTGAGAAAATTATTTCTTGTGATTTTGCTTTTGCTGACTTTTTTGATTTAGTTTTAGTTTTGGCTTGATCTTGTGGATTAGCTTTTGGATCTTGCTCTGGGGTTTTTGGTTTGCTTGGTAAAATTTCAATGATGCCAATGCCATCTGCCAACTCTAGGCAAGTACCCAAAGAATCAGCTAAACGCTCTTGCATATCAGGCTTTTTAACCAAGCGATCTACTACGACTTCGATATTATGCTTGTAATTTTTATCGAGGGTAATTTCTTCTGCCAGTTGTTTAACTTCGCCATTGACCCGAACTCTGACAAAGCCTTGCGATGCTAAACCAGAAAGTAATTGTTTGTGAGTACCTTTTTTGCCACGAACTACAGGAGCAAGAATTAAAAACTTGGTTTTATCTTCTAGTGCCATTATGCGATCGCACATTTCATCAATCGTCTGGGGGACAATCGAGCGATCGCACTTCGGACAATGAGGCTCACCTGCTCGACCAAACAATAGTCTGAGGTAGTCGTAAATTTCGGTAACTGTCCCTACTGTTGAACGTGGGTTATGAGAAGTTGATTTCTGATCGATTGAAATAGCAGGACTCAAACCCTCGATCGCATCCACATCGGGTTTATCTAACTGTCCTAAAAACTGTCTAGCATAAGCACTCAAGGACTCGATATAACGTCTTTGTCCTTCGGCAAAAATAGTATCGAAAGCCAAAGAAGACTTACCCGAGCCAGAAACTCCAGTAAATACAATTAGTTTATTGCGGGGAAGATCTAAGTCAACATTTTTAAGATTATGTTGTCGTGCGCCACGAACACGAATTGTATCTAGGGAATCAGACAGGTTAGGCATGCAAGTGGGGATC
>CALKUU010000308.1 GCA_937996665.1 uncultured Xenococcaceae cyanobacterium
GCTTCTTCATTTCTATCTAGATCATAGAGAACAGTACCGCGATCATACCAAACGTCTTGGTCTGTAGGATCAATTTCTAGCGACTTATCGTAGGAGGCAATTTCCTCTTTATATCTGCCTAGTTTCCTAAAAACAATGCCACGATAATACCAGGTTAGTTTTTCGTCGGATTTGATTTCCAATGCTTTGTCATAAGAGATAATTGCTTCTTCGTACCTACCAAGATCATCTAGCGCACTACCTCGCCAAAACCAATTTTCATGGTCATCAGGTTTAATTTCAATTGCTTTATCATAAGAAGCAACTGCCTCTTCATATCTGTCTAACTGATTTAATGCGATTCCACGGTTAAACCAAGCTTCATGGAGATCGGGATTAATTCCAGTTGCTTTATCATATGAGATGATTGCTTCTTCGTATTTATCTATGTCAGCCAGAGCAATTCCAAGATTAGACCAAGCTTGATGGTAGTCAGGGTTAATTTCTAAAGCTTTGTTATAGGCGGTAATCGCTTCTTCGTATCTTTCTAAATTAATCAAAGAATGTCCAAGGTTATACCAAGCTTCGTGGTGATCGGATTTGATTGAAATTGACCTCTCATATGAGGAGATCGCCTCTTCGAATTTACCCCATTCATTTAGAGCATGTCCGCGATCATACCAAGCTTCATATTCGTCTGGTTTGATCTCAATTGCCTGGTCATAACAAGCGATCGCTTCTTCATACTTCCCCAACTTGCTTAGCTCATAACCTCTCTGGTACCAAGATTTATAATCATCAGGATTAATTTCTGTAGATTTCATAATCTGATTTCTGAAATTTTAAGCACAAAGGCGATCACTAAGACAATCCTAGCCAAATTAGCTCAGAACTTGCAGGTCTAAAGAGTTCCTCGTAAAGCTTGCTCTCGTTCTAGAGCAGTAAACAGAGACTTGAAATTACCCTCCCCGAATCCTTGCGCTCCACGTCTTTCAATAATCTCAAAAAATAAAGTAGGGCGATCGCCAATTGGCTTAGTGAAAAGTTGAAACAGATAGCCATTTTCATCTCGATCTACTAAGATTCCTAATCTAGTGAGATCTTCAACCGAAATATCAATCTCTTGTACCCAATCTTCCAGGTTTTCATAATAAGTTTGGGGAATCGAAATAAATTCAACTCCTGCTTCTTTCAGTTTAGTAACCGTCTGCACAATGTTATTAGTCATCAAGCCCAGATGTTGAATCCCTGCACCATGGTGAAAATCTAAATATTCCTGGATTTGCGAAGTTCGTAGACCTTTAGCTGGTTCATTGATATTAATGATTGTCTTGTCGCCATTTTCTAAAACCTTGGACATCAAGGCAGAATACTCCGTGGCGATCGTGAGGTCATCAAAGTACATCCGCAAATCAAACCCCATGGTCTTGATAAAAAACTGCACCCATTGATTCATCATGCCTTCTTCCACATTACCGACAACATGATCAATCTGGGTTAGACCTATTGACTTAGTTGATCTGGCAACTAACTTGTTATAGCCTGGGGCAAAATTATCAACATAGCTGCTGCGATCAACAAACTTGATGAGGGTGTCGCCAAAACTATGGATTACGGCAAACTTAAAGGTGCCATGCTCATCTTCTTGGGTTGTAGGAGGCACTACCCCAGTAGCTCCCTGAATAACTGCATATTCAAAAGCAGTATTGACATCAGCAACGGCTAGAGCAACAACGGCGATAGTATCCCCATGAGTTAAAACACTCTGGGCAATAGCATGGTTAGGACTGAGGGCAGAACTGACAACGAAGCGAATTGTCCCTTGTTCTAAAACATAAGAAGTTTTTTCTTGTTCGCCTGTTTCCAAGCCACAATATGCCACTTGGTCAAACCCAAAGCAGTTGGCGTAAAAGAATGATGCTTGCTTGGCATTGCCTACATAAAACTCTAGATGATCAAATCCCTTGATCGGGCAAGTAGTCGTCATCATTTTAAATTAAGGATATTAATTAGGGTTAGTTAAAAAAAATTTATTATCAAAATATAGAAGGTAGTCGCTTAATCGTAGTTAATAACTAGCATCTTCGTCTGTGATTACAGTTTTTGCCCATACAATTTTTAGGTTTTTATGTCCTGGAATTGTAACATTTGTGTCTTGATTTAAATACTTACGAGGCAATTTAGAAATTCAGCGCACAGAGTTTTAATACTTTCTCGCTTATGGATATTTTGGCTATATACACAGCGAACTTCTAGTTTGCACTTAACAATGTCGATTGCGATCGCTAGAGGGTATTGCCGAAGACCCTTAGGATCGTGGTCTGAACCTGCAATTGTGCGAAGGTTATCGAAAATGAGACTTCTTGTTAGGACATCATCAACCTTGCCCCGATAGTTAAAGAGAACTTCTGCTTTGGGTAGTTCGGCTAGCCTGTTCACTAACTCTGGTTTTGCCCCAAGATACCTATATAAGTCAATACTAGTTCCTGAGTCTCCTATCTCTTTCATCTGTTGGCTAATATCAAGCAAAGTATTACCAGTAGAGGCTTGAGTATCAATTTTTACCAGAGTAGGTGCATAGCTAATCAGACAGCCGATAGTTCGGCTTAAATCTAAGTCAGAATTACCTATATGCCGACCATGTACTAAGCGATCAAAATAAACCAGTTCACTTTTTTGCCAACGACCTAGGGCAGTTGCTAAACCGCTAATCAAGATGCTTTCTAGATCAAACTCCCTCGCATTACTCCGCATCAAAGTCTGAGTTTGCCATTCTGTCAGGGTAAAGCTAACAACCTGTGTAGAATTATTGGTATTCAAATTACCTACTTGCAAATTACCCTCGTCTCTAAAATCTTTTGGGAGAGAACATACTTCTTGCCAGGGTTGGTTAAGCCACTGCCTAACATCCAGCTCGACTGCGGAAGAGTTGGCATATTCTCTTAAGGTCTGTGCCCAAGTTTTAAAAGAAACTGGCGAAGTTGACAGCGTAAAATCGCTTTGGGCTTCGAGTTGTCGATAAACCGATTCAAATTCCAACCAAAAAATCTTCCAAGAGATCACATCCATCGCAAAGTGATGAACCACGAAAAATAGTTCTTGCGATCGCTCTTTTCCCAGTTCAAATAAAACCAGGCAGGCGATCGC
This sequence comes from uncultured Xenococcaceae cyanobacterium, assembly GCA_937996665.1. GTDB lineage: Bacteria > Cyanobacteriota > Cyanobacteriia > Cyanobacteriales > Xenococcaceae > Hyella. The sequence goes on from CALKUU010000308.1 coordinate 3,127, forward strand.
GCCATTGGTTAGATTCAATTCTTGTTGGCAAGCCTTGACTGCTGTGGCTATGGATTCGTTCTGTTCCTGCTCTGAGAGAGAAGCTAAATCAACTGTTTTACAACTAAGAGTTTCTGTGGCTGTAGCTAGGGTTCTTGCTTGCCAAAGATCAAGCTTAGGATCAAACCTTAGCCTGAGGGCATCATGGCGATCGCCAAGGTAGTAGAAAGTTTTCTCGACTAGCTCATAAGAAAGTGGTTTCTTCGCAACTAACATTCTCGAAATATTCCAAAAATGAGGAGCTTGCGAACCTCGCTCATACAAGAACCGCGAAATAAGCGGTGGCAAATCCTCGATCAAACCAGCTTCCTGTTTAGTTAATTTTGAAGTGGGTTCTTGTTCTGGTGAATACTTTCTTATCCCTGTCTCGACTATGTCTGCAATAGTCGTGGTCTTGGCAATCTGTAAAGGAGAAAATTCAATTCCCTTTTCTGCCAAGAGCATACTGATATTCATAGCACTTAGGGAGTCACCACCGATATTAAAAAAATTATCGTTAATTCCGACTCGGGGAATGTCAAGAACCTGCTGCCAAATTGTGGTTAGTAGTTGTTCGGTTTGGTTGCGGGGTGCTGTGTAGGTTTCGGTGATAATGAGGTTGCTTAATGTTGGCGCAGGCAAGGCTTTACGGTCAATTTTATAATTGACATTGAGAGGCATCTTTTCGAGAACAATCCAGCCCGATGGTTGCATATATCCAGGCAGGCGATCGTGTAGGTAGCCTCGAATCTGCTCTAGAGAAAAGCTATCAGGATTTTCAAGCGTAATATAGGCAACTAGCCGTTTTTCTTGATTGCCGATTTCTGTCGCCTTAACCACCCCATCACTCACCCCTGGGGCTTGCCTTAAATGGCTTTCGACCTCAACTAACTCAACGCGCTGACCTCTAATTTGGATCTGAAAATCTTGACGACCAAGATACTCCAAATTACCAGAAGTATGGATGCGACCTAGATCGCCTGTTTTGAAATAAGTCGCGTCCTTAATTTTGATCAAGGCTTTGCTGGTTAATTCAGGTCTGTTGAGATAGCCTTTCATAATCCCATCCCCTTGGAAACAAATTTCGCCAATTTCGCCATCAGGTACTTCTTGACCCTGATCGTTTAAGAGGATGATTTTTGTTCCCGCAAAAGGTTTACCCACATAGGATTTAGTAATCTTCTGATTCCGAGGGGCTAAATAGCAGCAACCCATACAGGAAATTTCTGTACAGCCATAAATGACATAAATCTCGGCTTGCTCAAAAATGAGCTTGAGTTCTTCTAATAATTCGGCAGGGACGATATCTCCACCGGAGGAAACATGTCGCAGCCCCGAAAAACGCTCATAGGTTTGATGGTTTCTTTTGATGTAGGCGATTAAACCTCTCAACAGATTGGGACCAATATGAACGATGGTTGCTGTCTCTAGAGCATTGAGCAGACTGTCGTAGTTCATAATTTCTGCTCTAGGCAGAATTATTAATTCCCCACCAGAAATTACACTGGTCATCAGGTCGAAGAGGCTGATGCTAAAGGAAAACTTGGCAATGGTTACGGTGCGATCTTGTGCAGTCATGCCAAATTGATCTATTGCTGCTAGCACGTAGTAGGCAAAACTCTTGTGGCTAATGGCAATTCCTTTCGGCATTCCAGTGGTGCCAGAAGTATAGAAAATATAGGCTGTATTTTGTTCGTTAATAACGACTTTGGGGTTGTCGTTGCGGTTGATTTCTAATGTTGATTGAGTTTGCTGGAGGGTATAGGGATTGATGAGAACATCACTGAGTTCTGCGATTAGATCCGCTTGGGATATGGTTAGCTCAACTGCTGCATCTTCGACGATAGTTTTAATTCTGGCTTGAGGATAGTCAGGATCGATAGGCAGATAAACACCACCTGCTTTCTGAATGGCAAGTAGGGTGATAATTATTTCTAGCCCAGGTTTAAGGCAAACTCCAACCCGACTTTCTGCTTTGATGCCTTTAAAAATTAGCCAATGGGCAAGTTGATTAGCTTTCTGGTTGAGTTCTTGATAGGTTAAACTTTGCCCGACAAAAGAAACTGCTTTCTTGGCGGGTTTTTCTTGGACAATCCGTTCAAAAATGCTGTGCAGCGGCGTCTGAAAATGAGATAAATTCGGAAAAACTATGGGACTTAGATGCTTTTCTATCGTCATTTAAACCTAACTTCGCTAACAAGTCTCTCCCATTCTGAAAGTACGATCATAATGGGAAGGTATTGCTTTTGTGGTGGGTAAAAATACCCAAATTAGGTCGATGACTAAAAAATCTTTTCAACAGAACAGATTAAATGTTGCGATCGCCTGCTTAAGTAACTGGAGTTTTGGCTAACTATGATTGCTTTTGATCAGGTTTTGGCAAGAGCGATCGCCTTAACTAAAAATATTGACTATCCGACCCTTGAAAGAGGTTAGTTAATGTTAGCTAATGAGGTCTTGAAAACTTTGGTCGCTGCGAATTTGGTCGAAGTCGGTATCTGTTTTTGCCATTTCTCGGAATTGCGGATCGAGTGTAATTGCTTGGTTGAGTTTGGCTAAGGATTGTTCGACTTTATTTTGCAGAGCGTAGCAGCAAGAAGAGTTGTAAAAGGTTTTCGCTGATTCTGGAACGATTTCTAGAGCTTGGTCATAAGAAGTGATCGCTTCTTCGTATCTGTTTAATTTACTCAGGGCACTACCACGTTCATACAAAGCTTCCTGATAATTAGGTTTTAACTCAATAGCTTGGTCATAAGAAGCGATCGCATCTTCATATTTGCCTAACTTACCCAGAGCAACTCCACGGTTATACCAAGCTTCATAATAATCAGATTTAATTTCTATTGCCTTATCAAAGGAGCTAATCGCTTTTTTATATCTATTTAGACAAGTCAGTATAAAGCCTCGACTATAAAAGGCTTGATAGCTATCAGGTTTACACTCTATTGATTTATCAAAAGAGATAACCGCTTCTTCGTATCTGTCCAAAAGAAACAAGGTAATTCCGAGGTCGTGCCAAGCTTCGTTGTAATTAGGTTTAAATTCAATTGCTTTTTTGTAAGAGACAATTGCTTCTTCGTGGTTCTCTAATTCATCCAAGAGAATACCGCGGTTATACCAAGCTTGATACTTATCAGGTTTAAACTCAATTACTTTGTCGTAGGAAGAGATTGCTTCTTTGTATCTACCCAAGTTATCCAAGGCAACGCTACGGTTATACCAAGCTGCATGGTCATCTGGCTTGATTTTAATTGACTTGTCATAGGAAGAGATTGCTTCTTCGTATCTACCTAAATTATCTAAGGCAATGCCACGGTTGTACCAAACTTCATCGTCGTCTGAACTGATTTTTAATGCCCTATCGTAGGAAAAAATCGCATCTTCGTATCTACCTAAGTTAGATAATGCCAATCCAAGGTTATGCCAAGCTTCATAGAAGTCAGGTTCAATTTCGATCGCTTTTTCAAAAAAGAAAATGGCTTCTTCGTATTTGTTGAATAGAGCCAAGGCAAGACCTCGACCATACCAGGTTTGCTCTCTCTCCGAATTGACTTTAATTGCCTGGTCATAAGAAGTAATTGCTTCTGCGAATCTATCTAGATCATCTAAAAGAACACCACGGTTGTACCAAGCTTGATGGTCATCGGGTTTGATTGCGACTGCCTTATCAAAAGAGGCGATCGCTTCTTCGTATTTATCTAATCTACCCAAAAGAACACCACGTTCATACCAGGCTTCATGGTAATCAGGATTGATTGCTAGAGCATTTTCAAAGGAGATAATTGCGTCTTCATATCTGCCTAAATCACTTAGTTCGTTACCTCGGTTGTACCAAGCTTCATAATTGTCAAATTTGATTTCCATATACTTAGTGATATTAGGCGATCGCTCAACATTAGATTAAGACAAGGCAATAACTTGTTTATAACAAGCTTGATAACCAACTGAATCTTTGTCTATAAATTTCTGAATCCAGATTTTATTGGCGATCACCCTAATCTAAATAAATTTGGGTAGTTATTGTTCCTATCTTGGCGGTTAAGTCCCTGTCTGTCGGCGAAATATTAGCATTGAAGCAGGTTGGTTAATGCTAGCTAATGAGTTCTTGAAAACGTTGATCGCTGCGAATTTGGTCAAAGTCTGGGTCTGTCTTTGCCTTTTCTTGCCATTTTGGGTCGAATTTAATTGCTTGGCTGAGCTTTTCTAAGGCTTTTTCGGTGAGATTTAGCACGGCGTAACAACAAGCAAAATTGTAGAAGGTGTTAGCAGATTCTGGATCGATTTCAAGAGCTTTGTCATAGGAAGCGATCGCATCTTCGTATTTGCTTAAACAAGCCAGAGAAGCACCTCGAAAATTCCAAGCTTGAGTGAAGTCAGGTTTAATTTTTAATGATTTTTCGTAGGAGGGAACTGCCTCTGAGTATCTGCCTAGTTTATATAGGGCAAGTCCTCGGCTAAACCAAGCTTCATAGTAGTCAGAATTGATTTCTAATACTTTGTCATAGGAGGCGATCGCTTCTTCATATCTGTCCAATCTACCCAGAACAAAACCACGGTTAGACCAAGCTGCACCATAATCAGGTTTAATTTCTATTGCTTTGCCATAGGAGATAATTGCCTGTTCATAGTTGCTCAAACAGGCTAGAGCATTACCTCGGCTATACCAAACCTCATAGTCATTGGGGTTTATTTCTAAGGCTTTATCGTAAGAGGAGACCGCTTCTTCATATCTTTCCAAATCCCCAAATAAAATGCCACGATTATAATAAGCTTCATAGTCATCGGGGCTGATTTCTAAGGCTTTATTATAGGAAGAGATCGCCTCTTCCTGTCTTTCTAGCTTACCCAGAGCGAGACCACAGTTATACCAAGCTTCCTGATAATCGGGCTTAAATTCGATCACCTTTTTATAAGAGACGATTGCTTCTTCATACTTTCTCAAACTCCCCAATAGAATGCCACGGTTATGCCAAGCTTGATAGTAGTCAGGTTTGATTTCAATTGCTTTGTCATAGGAAGAGATCGCCTCTTCATATTTTTCTAAAATATCCAGCGAAATACCTTTGCTGAACCAGACCTCATAGTAGTCAGGATTGATTTCTAAGGCTTTATTGTAGGAGGCGATCGCTTCTTCATATCTTTCTAAAATACGCAGAGCAACGCCACGGTTATACCAAGCTTCCTGATAATTGGGTTTGTTCTTTAGGGCTTCGTCAAAAGAGATAATCGCTTCTTCGTATCTATCTAATCTACCCAGGGCAAAACCTTTGCTGTAGAAAGCTTCCTGGTAATCGGGATTGATTTCAATTGCCTTTTCAAAAGAGATAATCGCTTCTTCGTATTTGTCCAAGTTGATCAGGGCAACTCCAAGGTCATACCAGACTGCATAATAATCAGGTTTAAGTTCAATTGCTTTTCTATAGGAGATAATCGCTTCTTCGTATCTGCCTAAGTTATCTAGAGTAGATCCACGATTATAATGAGCTTCAGAATAATTAGGTTTAAGTTCAATTGCTTTTTCATAGGAGATTAGTGCTTGTGCGAATTTGCCCAAATAATTCAAAAGAATACCGTGCTTATCCCAAGCTTCATGTTCATTGGGACTGATTTCAATTGCCTTTTCAAAAGAGATAATCGCTTCTTCGTATCTATTTAAACAAGCTAAAGCGCAACCCCAATTGTAATGAGCTTCATGGCAATCAGGATTGATTTCTAATGCTTTTTTGTATGAAGTGATAGCTTCTTCGTATCTATTTAAACAAGCTAAGGCAACTCCCCGTTTGTAACAAGCTTCATAGTAATCAGGATTGATTTCTAATGCTTTTTTGTATGAAGTGATAGCTTCTTCATATCTACCCAAATTACTCAAGACAAGACCTCTGCTATACCAAGCTTGGTAGTAATTAGGTTCAAATTCAATTGCCTGGTCATAGGAAGCGATCGCATCTTCGTATCTATCTAACCGACTCAGAGCTATACCTCGATTAGACCAAGCTTCCTCGTAATCGGGATTGATTTCAATTGCCTTGTCAAAAGAGATAATTGCATCTTCATATCTACCTAACCGACCCAGAGCTATACCTCGTTCCGACCAAGCTTGATAGTAATCAGGTTTAAGTTCAATTGCCTTGTCAAAAGAGACGATTTCTTTTTTGTATTCTCCTAAAAAAGATAGGGCAGCACCCCTGTTATACCAAGCTGTATAGTCATTTGGGTTGATTGTAATCGCTCTCTCATAGGAAGCGATCGCTGTTTCGTATCTACCTAAATTAGATAGTGCCACCCCAAGGTTATACCAAGCTTCATAGAAGTCTGGTTCAATTTCGATTGTTTTTTCAAAAAAGGAAATAGCTTCTTCGTATTTGCCGAATAGAGCCAAGGCAAGACCTCGACCATACCAGGTTTGCTCTCTCTCCGAATTGACTTTAATTGCCTGGTCATAAGAAGTAATTGCTTCTGCGAATCTATCTAGATCATCTAAAAGAACACCACGGTTATACCAGGCTTGATGATCATCGGGTTTGATTGCGACTGCCTTATCAAAAGAGGCGATCGCTTCTTCGTATTTATCCAATCTCCCCAAAAGAACACCACGGTCATACCAGGCTTCATGGTAATCAGGATTGATTGCTAGAGCATTTTCAAAGGAGATAATTGCGTCTTCATATCTGTCTAAATCACTTAGCTCGTTACCTCGTTTGTACCAAGCTTCATAGTTGTCAAATTTGATTTCTATATACTTGGTCATGTTAAGCGATCACTCCACATTCGATTAAAACAATGCAATAACCTGGTTATAACAAGCTTAATAACCAACCGAATCGATTTAGATCACATTGTTCCTATTTTTGCGGTTAAGTCTCTGTTTGCCAGCGAAATCTTGACTCACCATTGAAGCAGGTTAGTTAATGCTAGCCAATTAGTTCTTGAAAACGGCGATCGCTACAAATTTGGTCAAAATCCGTATCTGTTTTTGCTATTTTTCGGAATCGCGGATCGAGTTCGATGGCTTGGCTGAGTTTTTCTAGGGATTGTTCGATCTTGTTTTGCAGAGCTTAGCAGCAAACAAAGTCGTAGAAAGTGCTAACTGATTTTGAATTTAGTTTTAGTGCTCTATTATTATCTCTTGTTTTTGAGACTCAGAATTTTGCTTCTAGTTGTGAAAACTTTGTCATCCCCAATAATTAACCACAGCCGAGAAAGTTTTGCGAAAAAATGAGCCTTTCCTAGTGAGGCTTAACGACAGATTCCATTTTTTTGACTTAAAATTCAGATTGCCTGCAAACCTTCACCAATCATCCTCATGATCGATAAATATTCTAGTTCGGGCGATCGCTTTCCAGATTCTCGTCCAGATATTCTCCTCAACTATACCCATAGCGATCCAGGCAGCCTTCCCGGAACTTTTAGAATCGATAAAAGCGCTCAATCTCCTGAAATTAACCTAATTGACTACAACAGCGAATATTATCAGTATGCAAACCACCTAACTCCGACAGAATGCGTGACTTATCTGAGTACTGAAACAGTTTCTTGGGTAGACGTAGGTGGCTTGGGTGACCAGGCGACCCTAAAAGAATTAGGAGAAGTATTTCAGTTACACCCTTTGACCTTGGCAGATATTGTCAATGTGCCTCAACGCCCCAAACTAGAAGATCATCAAGATCAGTTAGTGGTCATTGTTCAGATGGTTAGCTCTGTTTCTAAAAATAGGGAAGTTTGGTTAGAGCAGGTTAGTTTTATCTTGAAAGAGAATTGTCTTCTGACCGTGCAAGAAAAACCCCAACAAGACTGTTTTAATTCCGTGCGCGATCGCCTCAGTAAAAGCAAAGGCACAATCCGCCAACATCAAGCCGATTATTTAACCTATGTCCTTTGGGATACCGTTATCGATAGCTACTTTCCCGTTCTAGAAATGTATGGCGAAAAAATCGAGGAATTGGAAGAACTTGTTCTTGCCCAACCCTCAAAAGTAACCCTGGGCAAAATTCACCAAATTAAACGAGATCTCTTAAGTTTGCGGCGTTCGATTAGTCCACAAAAAGATATGCTCAGAACTCTAATCAGAGACGGTCATGTCCTGATTGAGGAGCGTACAATCACCTATTTTAAAGATTGTTATGAGCACACTATCCAAATTATTGATACTCTCGAAATTTATCGAGAATTGGCTTCTAGTTTAATGGATCTCTACCTTTCGGTTGTTAGCAACAAAATGAATGAGGTAATGAAGCTATTAGCAGTTATCTCGACTATTTTCATTCCTCTGACCTTTATTGCCGGGCTTTATGGCATGAACTTTAACCCTAATGTTTCTCGTTGGAATATGCCAGAGTTAAATTGGGCTTGGGGCTATCCATTGTGTTTAGGGGTGATGCTAGCGATCGCGATCGCTTTATCAATTTATTTTTGGCGGAAGGGTTGGCTAAGTTGAAATCAAACGACCCGAATTCTCTAATTACCTAACAAATATTTGTCCAATCTGGAATCAAAGTGCCTTGTCCCTATTTAGCTATTTTTTCGATTTATCATAGTTATAAATAAAATGATATTGCATAAAGCATTGAATTAACTCTATACTATTTTTGAGCTACTAATTTAGTTCAGTACTTATACCTGTTTATTTTTTGCGAGAAAGTAGTCAATTTTTATGGTTAAGATATTTAGCGAAAGTATCTGGCTAGTTCCTTGTTACGCACTAGTCGGGGCGACCCTAGCATTAATGTGGTCGCCAGGAATAATCAAAAAAACTGGCTCCAGACCAGCGGGATA
>CALKUU010000309.1 GCA_937996665.1 uncultured Xenococcaceae cyanobacterium
GTTTCCATTTATTTAACTACTAAGAGTTAGGAAAGACCGAGATTTGAAATCCAGTCCAAGTAAAGAGTCTAACGTGATTTTTCGTGGGATAGAAAAAATCACTCATATAATCAATAATTTTTTGCAATAAGAGAGTGACAAAATCGCTAAAATACTTACACAGTAATCCATCGACGGGGTTCAACCAAAAAATAAGCGTTTCAGCCAATGAGCCTATCCCTCGAAAACTGTTAAGAACTCCCCCCATTCCACAGCCATGAAAGAATAGCATTGAAAACTTATGGCGATCGCCTTTCTTATTAAAATGACTACACTTTACATTGTCGAACATGGCTCACAACTCAGAGTAAAACATCAACAATTTCAGGTTTTGCAACAAAAAACAATTTTAATCAAAGCACCTGTAGTAGAAATAGCGAAAATTATTATATTTGGCTACTGTCACTTATCTCATGGAGCCATCCAAACTGCACTATTCCGTCGCATCCCCATAATCTATTATTCACCTCAAGGTTACTATTTGGGAAGTCTTCAAAGTAAAAACTCGCCACAAGCCAGTCTTGTCAAAGAGCAAATACTTAAAGCCGAGGATCAGAATTTTGTTCAAAAACAAGCAAAAATAATTGTCCGTGCGAAACTAAAAAACTCACGAGTACTATTAATCCGTCTGAATGGTCGTCGCCCCAACGAGCATTCAGTCGCAGCAATTACTGAGCTTAAGAAAATAATAAAATGCCTCGATTGCGATCGCTCTTTAGAATCACTAAGAGGTTATGAAGGAAATGGAGCAAGAATTTATTTCAGAGGGCTAAGTTCTCAGTTTCAAGGAGTATTTACCTTTAGTCAAAGAACATTACGTCCACCAAAAGACCCTATCAATAGTTTGCTTGGTTTTGGTTACACCCTTTTGTGCCAACATTTGATTTCAGTTGTTCAGTTTGCTGGATTACATCCAAATTTTGGTAATCTTCACACTCCTCAAAACAACCATCCCGCTCTGGTACTAGATCTTATGGAAGAATTTCGCGCTCAGATAGTTGACTCTTTAGTTGTTTATTTCGTAAATAAGCGAATATTTTCCCCCTCTGACTTTACCGCTCCAGATGAGAAGGAAGGTGTATATCTCAAAAAAGAATCTCTTAAAATTTTCCTGAAACATTGGTCAAACAAATTATCGACAAAAATGATTCATCCTAGTACTGGCAAAACAGTAAGCCTGAGAACATGCTTAGAGCTACAGGTACAAGAGTATCTAGCTTACTTGAAAGGAAATCAAGAATTTTATAGACCTATGTTGTGGCAAAAATAGCCAAAGGAATCCCCCCTTTCCACCTATGTATTTCAATAAAACCATAACGAATTGAAGAACATTATGAAACTTGCAAGAAGAGTGATGGTTTTTGCCGATGCAGACAATACTCATTTGTCTGCCCAGAGCTTTAATCGTCAAACAAACTGGAAAAAAATTTGTAATTATCTAGCAGACCCTAATGAAGGAAGAGAACTAATAGAAATGGTTCTTTATGTAGGCTTACCTCCAGACAGAGAAAGATTTGCCAACCATAGAAAAACCAAAGAAAAGTTCATTTATTGGGCTAAAAGCAATGGATTTTTAGTTGTTAGCAAAGAAGGAAAAGCCAAAGGAAATGATTATGAGAGCAATATAGATGTTGTCATGGCGATGGATGCCATCCAGCTAGCCTTAGAAGTCAAGCCAGATATAGTTGTTTTAGTAACTGGCGATTCTGACTTTGCCCATCTAGCAGAAAAACTTCGCCGTAAAGGTATTCGCGTTGAAGTTGCATCAGTAGAACAGTCACTTGGCAACGATCTTAAAAATGCAGCAAATAGCGTGATCGATTTAGTGGAATTATTTGATGATTTTGATCCACACAACAATAGCAAGGATTATCATCCCATAGGCACTAGCAATGTCTTTGATTAGGTAATTCTCATACCAGAGATAATCCCATAAAGGAGAGTTAACTAATGAAAATAGTCAATGGCAAACTATTTGGACAACCTCAAAATGAACTAGATATTTACAAAGAATCTCAAACCAAACAAAATCACGAGATTAAGAACTTCTTACAGTACTTAGATCAAAGAGTTGACAAAACGGAAAATAGCCTCAAGGGAGAAGCCCTAAGAGATGCTTTATTTCGTAACCTCGAATCCTATGTTCAAAAATTAGAAGATCGTTGTTCGCTCATGGAACAAGAGCAAAATAAGTTCAAGAAATTGGAGCAACGCTGGGCTTACATCGAGAACATAAAATTTTCGCAAATTGAGTCAAATTTACATAAGGTAAAAAAATTAATCCCAATTAAATTAATGTGGCTAACTTTTGGAAGCTCATTAATCGTAGGAACAGTCTCTTTATGTAGTTGGCTAAATGTTTTTCCTTCCGAGCCAAGACCCAAAGAAGTTATTTACAACTTAGCCTATCCAAAGGCACTTGAAACCCCAAAAAGTAATACTCAAGGGGATTCTCCAACATCAAACAATTTCAATCAATAAATAAGGAGTTACTATGCGTGCAGTAGTAAACGGTAAATTAGTTGATCTACCAGATGGAGCAACTGTTGAAGATTTGAGATCGCGACTACCAGAAATTGGTAACGACGATGTCATGGAAGAGGGATTTAGTGGAACTAGACCTTTAAAGAATAACGAAGCTCTTAAAGAAGGTTCCAAAGTTTGGACTATTCCCAAAATAGTTAAAGGAATGACAGTAAGCATTAACTCCCAGAGCACAGCTTATCAGCCAGATACCCGTACCTATAGGGAATTAGGTCTATTAGAGAAAGTCGCCAAAAATATTGTAGTTGGGAAGAAAACTATTGGTGAAATTCAGTACACTGCTGTTTTGATAAAAGGAATGCCTTTGTCATCGACAAAATTTAAAGTTTCTAATACCGATATTTTGTTTTTGCTTCCTCCTGACTATCCACAGTTACCACCTGTAGGCTGTTACCTAAATTATCCTTGGGACACTGTAGGAGAAGGCGATCACCACTTTACCCGTCAAAGCCATTACGGCGCACCATTTCTAAGTAAAGAGGGCTGGTACTGGTATTGCGTTGGTTTAGGAGGGGGTTTCAATCGTGACAAATGGCTCAATTCATGGCGACCTAGTGTTGATCCAGAACAAGGACACAATCTAGCCACCCTTTTTGTAACTGCCCGTCACGCTATTAATAGCGATCAATAATTCAAATTATTTCTATCAATTATTCGATCATGAAAAATCAAACACAATCTCAAAGTAAATTACTTCACATTTCGCCTTCGATGTGGCAAGAATTTCGCCAGGCAATGCTTGAAGCTAGGCAAGATAGAGAAGAGGTTATCGGTTTTCTCTTTTGTAAGCGGCATCATTTATCAAAGAAAAAACTACGCTATATCCCTGTAGATTGGGTTGTTCCAACTCCAGACTGCTATGAGCATCAATCTGAAAGTGGTTTGGTTCTAAAGCAATCTTTCCACCAATATATTTTAGATACCTATCTCAAAGACAATAAAGACTCAAAAAATCTCAAGTTAGACATAGTCCACGTTCATACTCACTTTGGCGATGCCGACCCAACCTTTTCCGAAATAGATAATCGTCATGAGGCAGAGTATGCCAGGTTTTTATCTTTCTGCTACGATAGCCAACCTCGTCTAATTTCTGGAGTTTTTAACGAATCTCTTGAAAAATCTCGATTTAGGCTTTGGGATCGTAAAGGGATAAGTCATGTTCCAATAGAATTTTATAATTCCTGGTTCATTCCTACTGTCTCAAATGAAGTCTCTTTAAATCAACAAGAAAATAGGGCTAGTCACGCTCAACTAAACTCTATATTTGACTATCAAAGCTCTGCTTTCAATTTTAGTAATGGAAAGGCTAGTAGTAGTCATCAAGTGATTGCCAATGACATGTTTGCTAGGCAGCAAATTTTTGGGAAAGGAGTTCAAGAAAGTTTAGGCCAAATAAAAGTAGCTTTAATTGGCTGTGGTGGTATAGGTGCAGTCTTTGCAGAACAACTTTCTAGGCTGGGAGTTAAAAATTGGTGTCTAGTAGATCCTGACTTTCTGGAAACAGTTAATCTCAATCGGATGCCAGGCGCTACAGAACAAATGGTAGAGCAGTCCTGGTCAAAAGTACACTATGTAAAATGGTTAATCAAGAGAGCTTATTCATCTGGCTCTCAAATTGAGACTCTAGCTTGCTCTGTGGAAGATGAATCCGTACCACAAGCAATAGCAGCAGCAGATTTGATTGTAGTTGCGACAGATAATCATAGATCCCGACAAGTGGCTCAAGAGCTAGCACTCAAATATATTCGTCCTCTATTATGTCTTGGAACCCAAATTGAAATTAAAGAGAATAGGCCCAACATGTATGCTCGGGTAACGGTTCCTCCATTAGGTGGAGGTTGGTGTTTAATGTGTGCCAATATCATCGATCTTCAACAAGCTGCTCTAGAATCTGCACCTCAAGAAATTAGTAATCTTGCGCAAAGAGCAGGTTATCTTGATGGTGTCGCCAACCCGGCTGTTTACTGGCTAAATAGTTTATGTGCTAGTAGTGGTGTTGGCGTGATTCACGGAATACTTTCCGGCTTTTTAAAATTAGATACTGGATTGGATTGGATTTATGATTTTTCTAATTCTTTGTGGCTTAAAAATAGTACAGAGCATTTACTGAATCAAGATTGTTATTACTGCAATTCTCCTAGCTCTCATCTTCATAAGTCTAGATTCCATGAGCAACTTGACCTCCAACATAATTTTGCTGGTAACTCAATTCATGAAATTGGGTTTAGAAGAGTAAGCTAAACAAAAAAGAAAGGGGGCTTTCCCTCAATTATTAAGATGGAAAATATTCACTGATTATTTTCCATCGTGACTTTTCTTTCCTTAGATGTATTAGAGGAACTTGTTCCCGAACTGAGTATTTTGGCTAATTCCCCAAAAACTAGCCAACAACAAGTTGCTAACTTCTCAACTTTGATAAAGACAGCTACTCTCAGATGGCTCATAGCAAAATCACTCTATGATCAAGAATGTGACTACTTCGTAGAGTTGGAATCTGAATGGTTTGATTGTGCCACTTGGATGAATAAACTATGTCAAAAAATACCTGATGCTAAAAATAAAACTATCGAATTTTACTTGTTTAGTGAATATACTTTAATCTACAAAGATCGCTGGATTAAATCGATTCTAAATCGATACAAAATAGATTTTGAAATACTTAATACCATCCTAAGCAGACCACTTTTTAACATTACCAGTAAAAGTCTTCGCAATAATTTTCAGAGACTCTGTCAAAGCGACCCACCAAAATTAATTAAATCGGGTGATCTAAGGGGAAAGTACAAGAAAAGATTAAACTACCTGCTTCCTGAAAATTACAAAAATGATTTAAAAAATAATGTTTATCCAGCTCTTAATGACGATTTTTGGGATTTTTTAAATGAGGGTGTTTCTGCGATCGCCCAAATGCTTTTTATGAAAATTAATGGTCATCAGAGACTAGTTTTGCACTCAGATTACATCCTGGAAGAGGAAACTCAGGAATTAGCAGAAGACTGGGCAGAACAACTCCGCATAAATTGGCAATCAAAACTCATAATGCCAATTAAACTCAGGTACTATAGTGCTAGCAAGAATTCGACTAATAATTACTACATCTATCCAGTTTGTCTGCAATATTATCAAAGAGCCTATTACCTATCGGCTGTTGGGGATAGTCCAGTTCAAAGAATGGACTCAAAGCCAAATTGGTATAATTACCGTCTTGATAGAGTTCTAGATATTGAAGAGTTAAATTGGGAACATTGCGATCGGCTTCAATTGCTTAAAAATCAAATCTACGAACATAATTCTATTTGCTACCAATACACATCTGGGTTCATTCAAGAACAGTTGGATGAGGCTTATGGATTTGATTTTTATCGTCAGTCAGAAACACTACTCCTTAAATTTGATCGCGACTATGACCAAAAGTATCTTCAAAATACAGTTCGTCATAAGTCTTTTCAAAAAATAAATAGCATCCAAGAATTACAAACTATTTTTAATCATCAGCAGGACATGGTTGCTTCTGAAATCAAGAAAAAAATAATAGATAATTTTTCTAAATACTCTTATTACAAATTTAATTATCGTATTGGAGACTATCATGTTGTTCTGCGATTGTTAAGCTGGCGAAATAGTGTTGAAGTCTTACTGCCCAGTCACCTTAGACAAAAAATTGTAAATGAGATAGAAATGATGTCTCAAATGTATCTAGACTCATAGTGAAACCAAAAGAAAATCTCCTTAAGTTTAGCGATGAGTTTAATTAAGTTAATGTCCCTAATCAAAACCATAACTAAATAAATTATGTTTGAGATCGGTAAAGTAATAGAGTTTATGAACTCTGAAAAAAGCTCTTAAAAAATTTAAGAGCTTAGGGTTTAGTCTATGGTTTATTTGAGCGGTCTTTCAATACCTCGGTAAAAGTCAAGTAAGCCTAAATACCACCTCCAAATCGTTCGTCTTTCATTTGAAATAATTGCCTTACGACCATGCAATACTTCAGTATTAAAAATCAGCATAAAGTCTCCTGCTTTCGCTGGGTATATCACTTCTGGTGCTTGGGCTACAGCTTCATTGAGGTTATTAATAGCAGTTATTAACTGACTTTCTTGGTGAGTTGTGAGTCCTTCTCCTAAAAGAGGAACCATATTTGTTTCTTCATCATGAGCATATCTGAGCAATAACCTATTGCTATTTTTGGGATCTCTTCTTAAGACATGGGTCGCAAAAGTTTTATCAACCAGATTTAGGCAGTGCTGTATGTCCTTGTGAGCAAAAACAACTTTGTGGTTCAAAAGCGTTCTTATATCTTTCTCTTTCAAAGATCCCAAAATAGGTCTAATGGACTTAAAAATCGATTGACCACCGCCTTCTGGGTCAACATCCTTTGCATAGAGAGCAAAAGCGCGAGTAATTTCATAGTCGCTGTTACCGTCAGTATGATAGGCATGTTCACGATTTGAGCTTCTTATAGAACCCGTATTAGGATCGGTATTAGTAATTTCATCCCTAGTGGAATGAATACTTTCAAAAAACTTTGCTATCTTCGATATGAGTCTTTCAGAGTACTCGGGGTCAACATCAGGCAACAGGGTAATCGCATCAAAATATTCAGTCAAAATAAGTTTGAAGCAGACAAAATCTTGAGCAGGAAATTATTGTCCAAACCAGCTTGGTAACGTTTCATCTTCAGACTACCCTTTGAGCTATCCTGACGAATTAAATTGAGAGCAAGTCTTTTGAGAATAGTCATATTTCTCGGGGCATGGTCTTTACGAATTCGAGAATCGTCCTCAGAAAAAATTACATCTAAACACCAGTGTAACTGGTTTTCAATTCCCCAATGGCTGCGAATCGCATCAGGAAAATTAACAAAATCAGACCCTAAAGAACTTAGGAAAAATCTGGTGTTTTCAGTAGTCTTGTTCCAAAGTTGACGACAACTTTGTTCCACAATCAACGTCTTAAGTCCAGCCCACTGATTAATTCGCTTTGAGTCGAACACTTCCTCCACAGGAACTGAAAAGAAGCGACGCTTTTCAATACGATGGTGCCCCGCTTCACAATTAAACTCTTCGGTAACACTTTTTTCTTTATCCTCAGTTTCCTGTTTGTATTTCTCAAGCCAATCTCTAGCATTTTGAGCAAGAGTCGGATGATTAGCCTTGAGCGTCAAGATGTAGTCTGCCCCTACTGACTGAATTTGTTTAGTAATGGCTCTTTGAGTTCCCATCGCATCAATAGTAATAATTGCGCTTTTCAAATCTAATTGTTTAAGCAAAATAGGAATTGCTGTTATTTCATTTGACTTTTTATCAACTGCTTCTTGAGCCAACACTAATTTATGGCTAGCTGACCAAGCACTGACCATCACTAGTGATTTTAAGGAACTTTCTCGGTCATAAGAGCCGTTGAGACTTTTGCCATCAATTGCTATTACCTCTAGCCCTAAATTCCCAGCAATTATTTTGACCCATCCTTGAAAGTTACGTTCTAAAATTTCTGGGTCTAGCTGGCTGAATATTCTTCCGAAGGTATCGTGTGATGGTATTCCATTCGGTAGTTCCAGAAACGTTTTTAGCCATTCTTTTTTTGCTTTGCCATATGTCTCTATTGCCACCCATCCATCTGCTCCACATAGTATTGCTAGGATTGCTACTGCTATTATGTCTACTAGCTTGTGCAAGCTTCTGGTCGTTACTCTTTCGTCTGGTATCTTGCCAAAATGCTCTTCGATAGATTTTTTTAAGGACTCTTTGGTCATGGGAATAAATATCTTATTTTCCCATTTTTTCCTCTATTCATTTGATGCGATTACCCTGCATCAGGCAAAATCAATACCCCAGGAATATTTTGTTCCTGATTACAGCATCTACCTACTTCCAATAGAAATTTCTGCTCGCTTTCTGCCTCATAAAGAATATTGTCTGAATAACTTTGAGTAGAATTTAAGGTTTGCTTTTCTTTACCGATAAAGTTATCTTTAGATTTAGGTATGGAACTAAGACTTTTGATATTCATAGGACTCTGTTTTGTATTTTTTCTTTACTAGTTCCAGTGCCAATAGTTGGGTCGGCCAAAACTTTTCTACAGGCACTTTGAACTAGTTATTAGTAGAGTTATTCGGCTTATTATTAGTCTTTATAAAGAATAATTTTTGCCTGTCTCTTTACCTTAGAATAGTGAGCAGAAAAATATTTACACTTGATGCGAATCACGGCTAAATTGAAGTCTTTTAAAGTTATTTAGTTGGCCCAGAATTATTTGAGGATAAGTTACTTGAAAAATAAATATTTAAGTAAGCCACTTTTTCAGGTTTAAATCTGGCAATTATGTATACAAACTAAATTTGATGTCCAATTTCAGTTAAACAGGTCATTTATGAGGTGTAGATTGAGGTGTAGATAATGTGCTAATGTATCGAAATTAATAGCTACATTATTAGTTAACAACTAATCTGATTTACTGTTGTCTCTATAGTCTAGATTTTTGATCTAATACTTTATTAATACCAGCGTAGTAAGGATTTTTGTCAAAAGATCCTGCAAATTGGGGATGCTGGAGGTAATCAAACTTTTTAGCCCTTTTAGGGCGATCGCAATTAACAATCAATAGCTGCTCGTCACTTGGTAAATCTCGCAGAATATCTGGAGCAACCCCAATTAAACTTCCTAACTTTTGGCTCATGTTATGGTTTGCTGCCCCAAAAAACTGGAGTACAGAACAATTATTAACCAGGCTTAGCCAGCTATCAGGATATAGCTGCTGTAATTGACTCAAATCTTGCCAAAAACTCCATACTTTGACTCCATACCCACGACAAAGAGTAATCAAAGTTTCTAGATAAGAAAAATTTCCTAATTGAGCACATTCATCCAACATTAGCACTGTTGGCAGATCGGGAATTTCTTGGCGAGAGACAATCGCTTGAAAAAGGGTTCCAATCCAAAGACGGAGCAAGGCTTGGTGACTCTTAAGTTTATTTGGTGGAATGATAATGTAGATAGTGATGGGTTTGCCTTCTACAAAATCCTGCAAATCAAAGCTTGAGGTTTTTAGAGTTTGCATTATGCGATCGCTCATAATGGCTTTGATATAACTTCGAGCCGTTGCCAGAACTGAAGGTCTAGTTCCCTGTCCTGGCATCTCTAGCAAAGCAATAAATTCTTGTCGAGCCATCTGATTCATTTGATCACCAAACTTGTTCAAAATTGATTCCAAGTTTTTGACAGTATTTTGCTGAATAAGCAGATTTTTTACCGAATCTAAATTACGTTCGGCCAAAGGATATTTGTCAACAACATGTGCAATTAAGCCACTGTAGAGTGCTTTCGCTGATAGATCCCAAAAAGGCTCTCTTAAACTAGCTTTTCCCACAGAAACTGACTCTGCCAACATTTGAGCATCAGTCTCAACTTCTGTATTATCAAGTGTAAATATGTCTAGAGGATTGAGGCGATCGCTTCTGCCTTTTGTAACGTTAAAAGGGTCAAGCTTGATCACCTCATGTCCCATACTCCGCCGAGCGCGAGCTGTTACAGCATAGTTTTCTCCTTTGGGATCTACAGTTACTATCTGTCCTTGATAAGCAAGAAGGTTAGGAATAATTACCCCTCGTCCTTTCCCTTGGCCTGTAGGTGCAATGGTCATTAAATGACCTTCTTTGGAGTCAATTAATAATTTATTGCCAACAAAAGTGTCAAGTTCAGTAAATTTGGTGTAGAAAGAAATTGAATTTTGCGATTCTACTTGGGAGTATGTAGGTACTCCTAAAAGTAATGATTTTGCATAAGGTTTTAAAGGATTTTTTTGCTGAAGATTTTTTTGTTTTTGATCATTCCCAGAGTTATCTTCTTTTATTTCATTATCTTCTTCAGAAAGCTTAAGCTGTTTGATGAGTTCTAAAGCTTGTTCTAATTGATGAGCAGCACACAATTCTTGACAAGCTTTTCTCTGTAATACACCAGATTTTCCTTCATGAAAAATATTAGCGATCGCATCATTAACGAAGGCTCTTTCTAAGGTTGACTTTCGTTCTAATAAATCTAAAATGCGGTGTAATTTCTTAAAGTCTTGATAATAAAAATCAGCCATACTATGGTTCCAGGATGTTTTTTCTAGCTAAATATTCCCCAAAAGGTGTTAGCAAAGTTATTTATTGGAAGGGTTCAAGTTCCTCGATCTCAAATCCATAAAAACGCATCGAAACTTTCGCTCCTGCCTCCTCAAGTGCCTTTGCCGCTTCTTTTACCTCTCTCGTAGGATAGTCAGTTAGTACTAAAGATGGTGTGTCTTCGACAAGCTGTTTTGCCTCTTTAAGAGCGAAACCTGTTAAGCCTCTTACAATTTTCAGAATGGCAATTTTTCTATCTTTAGGAACATGCTCTAGGATCAGTTCTCCTAGCTTCATTCCAAAAGAATCCGAATCGGCATCCAGAATTGCTATTGTCTTTTTCAAATATGCTTGAGCCTTAAATCTTTTGTAGGTTAATGCTTGATAAGCTCCAGTTTCCCCAGAAAGAATTATCCCTTTTTTGGCATCGTTAATTAACGCTTGTTCGATGTCACTAAAAGATGCGAACTTTTCAAAAAGTTGGGCTAAAGTTTGCAAATCCCTTTGGCTTATCTGATTCATATCCTCTATTTACTCGGCGCATTCATAACTTTGATATGAGTTCAGGTTACAGAAAGAAATTTTGGTAAGAATAGAATCTCATGCGAACAACAACTACATCTAAAATAAAATAGCTGTAGGAGGAGATGAAGCAGTTCAGCCCTCGTGTTGCAAAGACTGATAGTGCAAGTCGATTAACCGTTCAAGCTATCCTAAAAAAGTGAATTCCTGTCATTTACTCATAGTTACTATTTTTCTCGTGCCAAAGAAAAGCCCCTGATGCCTTAGTTATCAGGGACAATTGGAGCAAGAGGTTAAATCGGGTTTTTAATAACCGTAAGGAGAGCTGTTAGAGCGTATCTGTTGATTGTCTATTTGGTCATTAATTTGTCCAAGATTATTAAACTCTCCAAAGTTGACCCCAGTTTGCCCGTTACCTTGACGAGTCAGACCAACAGACGAGGAAGAGCCAGACCCAGTAGAAATTGAGTCAATTCGCTGTGATGCTCCCTGTCTATTGATTTGAGTAGCGCTGTTACCTATTCCTACGTTGCCAATATCTTGTCTAGAATTTTGGTCAATAGCTCCAAAAGCTGAACTAGAGCTACCAGGAGTAGAGATAGCGTTAATATCTTGACCACCAACTTGAAAGTTGGATTGGTAACTACTATTTCCATAACCTTGTTGAACAGAATTCTGCTCCGAAGTCTGATTAGTAACTCCGATAGCTGTGCTTTGGGCATGAGCAGAATTAACTACTCCGGCAAAGGTTGCAAAAGCAGTTAAAGCATAGGAGATAATTGAAGTAGATTTAGTCATTATTAATTCCTCTGAATTTATTATTTTGATGACAACTTCATTTGCTGTCTACATTTAAAAGAATATCTATTACCAAGATCAATAAACATCATTTTGATGCGAATCAGGAAAAGAATTTTAAATGAATTTTATTGATATATTTTTAATATGAACCAAGATAGCTATACTCCTTTGTATATGATTGATTTTTAAGGCTTTTATGGTCAATTAAGATTAAGAAGATATTTATTTTTAGTCCTTTTTGTATTAAGCAGACATCAATCTTATTTAATAAAAATTCAAGATTTGGATCAATTAAAAAGCACTAAGGTGATATATTTTGTGAATTAATTCTGTTCAGAATAAAATGCTGATAAAACAAATTTAGATAAATTAAGGACTTTTAATCTCGCTAATAAATCTATATATGTAAAAAAAATATTGATAAAGACTGGGATTGATAACTATAAATAAGATAAAATAGTAGAAGTTTATTTTCTGGATTTAAAAAAAAGATATAATTAGGAAATAATAGGGCTAATAAAAATCAATTTCAGATAATGGTTGGTTATTTACGCTAAAAAAAGTTTTTCAAAGATTCTATTTGCTTCGTCAAAATGACTAAACATAAATCTCGAAAAACTTGTTAAATACTAAGTATTAAAAATCAGTAGAACTTCAGAAGCCTTGATTTTTGCTATTCTTCTTTCTATCTAGTTAAAAATTTGCTTACTTCTAAAGATTGATCCTAAGTCTTATTCAAGAGTTAGAAAATAAGCTCCTTGAGTAAGTTGAACCACATTTCTTTTTTTTGCAGATTGACTCCCAATTATCGTGCCCGCAATATCAACCGTAGAACCAAGTTGAATAGCATCTTTTGTTTTTCCACCTAATGCTAATGCAGCTCTTTCCCCAAGATGAGCACCAAGACCAGAGCCTTCTCTAGCAGTCTGTAAGCTACTTTTGTCAGTTATTTCTAATCCAGGAATCACAGAGCCAGATGCTTTAATAGCGATCGAGTATCCATTAGAAAGGAGGTTATCAGCAACTAGATAAGCATCTCCTAATTCAGTCGGGATTACAGTAAGTTTTACTGAGCCACCAGCAGGAATAATCTGTCCCTTGATATTTACTGGTTGAATTAACTGACCAAAAATTTCTACCTTTTTGCCAGACCCAGTGTTAATTTCCATTTGAGGAATTTGGACAAGCAGAATATTCGAAGACTGAGGAGCCTGAGCTAACTGATTAGCATGAAATCCAATTAATGGATTTTGAGAGGCTGCTGAGATATTAGGACTTCCCAAAAAGGCTATGGCAAAGCCTCCAACGATAGAAAATAATTTGACTACTTTATTCATTTTTATTTCTCCTAAAAAAGATTATGTGTTTATGTTGCATAGTTGATAAAACCCATGATTACCAGGTTGGTCTGGTATTGAGATAGAGCTGTAACTTAGAGTTAGTTTCTAGTTCTTCTCTTCTAAATTTGAGGTTTTCTTCGGTGGTCTTACGTTGAATTTGATAATTTAGCC
The DNA here is from genome assembly GCA_937996665.1 of uncultured Xenococcaceae cyanobacterium. GTDB lineage: Bacteria > Cyanobacteriota > Cyanobacteriia > Cyanobacteriales > Xenococcaceae > Hyella. The sequence goes on from CALKUU010000309.1 coordinate 13,519, forward strand.
AACCGTCGCAGTTGTGGCCCATCGGCACAGTGACTATGACTCCATTAACAATCGTTTGTCCCAAAACTGGACTACAGTAAGCCCTGGGGTCTTCTTCTAATAGACGGCGATCTAAATTGATAGAGCTAGATTGAGCAAGTACTGGCGATATTGTTGTTAGAAGTAAAACTAATGCACAATTATTTGTTTGATACCATTTCATGTTTCCTACCTTCTCTAAATAAGGTTATGTAACGATTACAGCATCAGACCTAAAAGAAAAATATTTCAGTGATGCGAATAAGGAGATCTAATTAAACTAATGTTGAGGTAAGAGCTTTGACTCGTCTTTAATTATGGAGATTGAGCTTCGCCATCAAAAACATTATGAGCAGAAAATTAATTGGTTTATGTCAGAAATCGCATTACTCCCTTTGTCTAATGCATTAGCATTAGCCCATCCTCTTTGCTCCTAGGATTAGCATCACCAAAATAATACTGACCTGCTCGTTTTATGACATCAGCTAAGGCTTTATTAGTGCTTAATACTTAAGACTTAGCCTTAGCTGACTAATAACTCTAACTTGAGTTGGATTTCTGAAGACAGACCTTCCTATCATTTTAAAAATGAGTACCGCTAGGTGACTTAAATAAATCATTGAAAGTTCGCCTCACTGGGAAGTATTGGAAGGTCGAGTTGTTGATTAATTTCTACATTTACTCGTGGAGTATTTTGGAATGGGTTAGCTTCCAGAAGTGTTGAATCAAGCTCAACACTTCTTTGTCTATTTTGATTAACCGTCCCATTGCCAGAATATATCTGTAAGTTATTTCCGTGGCTACTATTCCCTAAACAATTTTCTCCAAAATTAGTGTTTACCGAATTAGTCTGGCGTGAGGAAGGTGAGTTCTCGGTTCTGATTGAATATTGGGCATTTATATCTGATTGGACACAACCTGCTTTTACCACAGTAGGAAATAAAGAGGATATAAGTATCCCAGATAGTAATAGTAAGTTTTTTATTAAATTCATAAAACCTCCTGAAATTTTCGTGAATACCTCTGGCAACTAACATCAAAAACTACCAGAAGTGTTTTTTAGGTATGAAATAAACTAATCATTTATCCTAATTGGTAAAAAATCTAAAATCTTACTGATAACTTAGAAAGTTACTATTTTAATCACCATAAGATAACAGTCATTCATCTAGATGTAAGACTACAATTCCTTGAAAATGTATCAAAAAAATGTCTTACGATTACTACTAACGCTTTATGCAAACTAGCTTTTTCCAATAATTATTTTTTATTATCAGTAGCCCAAAAGACTATAGCTTGAACAGAAATCGATAGTAAGCTTATGGTGATTTGGTGAGCAATTCAAGAATCAGTTTTGAGCTTATTAGTTTTGGTTTTTTCTACATTGCTTTCTTAGTTTTTTTACTCATCTGCAATCAACATCTAAACAATAATTTCTCCACTAAAGGAAAAACTATTATTTGGTGCGAATAACAATTTATTTCGAATTGTACTTAAGATGCCTCAGAGTTCTTCTGAAAAGTAGGTCTAGTAGAACGTGTGCTCAATTAAGGCTCAAAATTATTCAATTATGTGTCAATCGAAATAATGCTTCTAGCTTTAATTGACTACAGACCTTAGTCTCCAATTCTGAGATTTATTCTGAGTATCTTGGCTAAGGTAGAGATATCATCTTGGATAAGTTGAGCAACCGTTATTTTAGCTAACTTACAAACAGGAATTAATAAATTGACAAGATCTAGAGGTTTGTCTGAGTTTCGACCAAGGGTAATTTTTAACTTCTCTAGAATCCCCCCGAATATAACTAACATCTTAAAATCTTGTCTGATTTCTCGCTCAAACCAAAATTGAATTAGTTGTAATTTTTTGATTAACTCTTTACGAGTATTTCTGGTATCTAAAGTAGGAGCAACGGTGATCAATTCACCAATGCCTTCAGTAATCTGGCGCTCTTCATCTCCAATTTTGTTTTCAGAATCTAAGTTATGACTACCCAACCATTGCTGGCAACTGCTACCTAGCTTTTTACTCCGCAATGAGCAATAGCCTAAACGAGAATATTTAGCGATCGCTTTTTGTGGAGAATCACAATTAGAACATTTTTCTACTAATCGACAATTATGTGTTGGACAATGATTTATCTCATTGAATGACCAAATAAGAGGTTCGTAGATTGGCTTACCTTCCCTTTGCCATTGTTCAAAGCATTTAGGACACCAAGCTTTCTGCTGTCTAAATAAGCTCTTCTCTTTGATTATGCCTTGCCAAGTTAAACAAGATAAATATCGCAGATCTTGACGTAAAGTTAGTTGTTCCAGAGCTAAGGTAAGTGATTTCGTCTTATCTCTCATGCCATTAATGGCTGGTTTAGAATCGCTGTTGCCAAAAATAGAACTAAGGTTTTTAGATGGCATCTCTTGTTTATATTTATCGCCCAATATCACAGGAGCAATTTCTCCCATGACAATGTTTTGTAGAGTAACGCAATGTTCCTGGGCTAATCGTGTTAGATAGCTACTTATGCTCTCTGTAAATGGTGTCCCTGTCCCAATTGGTTCAAGAAAGTAGAGACGACTTCTTGGAGGAATTTCCAAATATAACAATTGAGGAATGCGATCATATATCTGAAAAGTATTTTGAGCTGACATTAGGAAACAGGGATATACTAACTTGGATTTTACTCCTTAGTTTTCCTTGATCATTATCTAGCCTCACACTTTTTTTGCAAATCAGGCTTCCTTGAAAAAATTTTATGTGAAGATATATTGCCTTTCACTGCTTTAAATAGAAATGCTGTAAGCGAGCAGATTAATGATCATCATCACTAAGCTAATGCAATTGCTTAAATCAATCGTAAATAATCAAGATTCAAGGACAAACACCCTCTTGAAAATTCTTATGATTATACTCAAGGAAGAGATATGCTTTAGTTTCTAATTCATGGCAGACTTATGCTTTATTTTTTAATAAAAACTAGGCTAATTTTTGAAAAAGTAGCTGTTATAAATATCTGAAATGGCAAGCTTATCCTTTAATGATTGGCAAAGTTATGCTTTAAATCACAAAGGTTGTGACAGGAAGCATAAGACTTCCAAAGTAGCAAAATTATGCTTTAAATCACACTTAGTTCATAGACTTAGTTTAATATTTGTAACTCATAGTTAGATCAAAAATACTGTGTCAGCTTTATAAATATTTAACTAACTGATAATTTAGGTAACCTCGTAGCTAAACGAGGACGAACTTGATTAGTCGGAAAATAATAATCTAAATCTGCCTCTGTCAAATGATAAAAACGATATCAATTTCCTCAACCGAATCCCAATGTGACCTCTGAAAAAAATGTATATTCGCTAATAAGAGAACGTCTTATGTTGTGATGCGAACTTTTTTAAAGTTGAATGACTACGATGTTTGAGCTTTCGCAGCAGAAAAATATGAAGTATAGATACAACTGGCAGATAGCAAAATAGACGAAACTGATTTGGCTAAATGGAATAAGAAAAAGTCAGTAAAATAGAATAGCGATCACAAAATGAAGCTAGTCCTTATAGAGCATTTTAGTTATTGAAGTAAACATTCGATCTATGAAAAAAGATATTACAACCGCGCTTCCTGCTCCTAATTATATTGATGATATTTCAACTTTTTTTTGAGAAGAATTCATTCCAGCCTTTCTTCGTTTTCATTGAAATATGCATATCTTGAACAAATACAGCAACATTTGTAAAAACAGATTTAAATTCTTTTTCACTTAAGATGGCAAATAAAGAGCAACAAAAGTATTTAAAATCTACAAAGTCGAATGTCTTGCCTTTATATGAATAACTTCCATTTTTAACATCTAATTCAGTAATATCGGTAGGTATTCGACATATAAATGTCACAGGGTGGTCTAAGTGCCCTGTCGATTTAAGGGCATCCAAACTATCATCTAATCTTTTTTTCGAAACCTGCTTAACAGTAACTTCAAAGAGGTTGGTTTCAACCCCATTTAACTTGAGCCAAATATCAGCAGGTTTTTTCGATGTTGTATTTGTTCCAAAAACACTTTCCTCTCCACCAACAACCTCCGTTGTCGAGGAATCAAACACACAAGCCAATAATTGGAAAACTAAATATTGAGAAATATTTCCAGATTCTGGATATTTAAGAGCAAAATCTGTGAGCAAGCTTCCCAAATGCTGCTTCGATGCTGAAGATTCTATTTGTATAACTTCATAAGTTGTAATGCTTTTAGCATATTCACATAGTCTGAAAAAGAAGTAGTCTATAAGTCTAGCTCTGTTGAGCTTACCAGATTCCATGATTATTTCAAGAAATCTAACTACAGCCATTGCTGCTGATTGAGGTCTTTTCCCTTTTGCCCACTCTATACTTAGTTTGTTTGCATTTTTAGCAACATTGAGAGGATCGGATTTGCCACAGGGAATACTATTTTCTTGAAGAGCATACCAAATTCCACCTTCGAAAATTGAACGAGGATTGCAGTTGTAAAAATCATTTATTGGATCGTAATTTTCATTTAGATATAGTCCTGTTAATGCAGTAACTACTACTCCGCGAAATCCTTTAGCATTAACTTCGATTAGATCTGTGAGAAGTTTATAAACTTCAGACGAACGATGATATTCAGGAAAATTCTCTTGAGTCTGTGTTTTAGCTACTTTGAGCCTAGTGTCGACATAATAGCGACACGAATGGTTACGTTTTGCTATATCCTTCACTAAAATATACCTGTAAATTCTTTTACTACATATTGAAGGCGAGAATTCGTGTTTATTCTTAACTCTTTTAAGATTCGAGAGAATTCCAGCACGTCCAATCGCTTCTCAAATTTTTCAATCTTAGATATGTCAGATTGATTTAGACCGATTTTGTCTGCGAGTTCACCTTGAGAAATACTTAGCCTGATTCGCTCTTTTGTAAGTTCAGCTATAAGCTTCTGATAGTCTTTATCATAGATGGTCTTATTTTTATGCATATTCCACTATGTCTGCCGTTGCCTGCTGGTAACATAGTGATACAATCTATAAAATATTCGAAATAGGAATAATTTAATGAAAGCAATATCTCTCTTTAGTGGGGCGGGGGGAATGGATGTTGGCTTTAAAAATGCAGGTTTCACTATTGTTGCTGCAAACGAAATGGATAAACAGGCTTGCAATACATTTCATGAAAATCATCCAGAAACGGAACTTTTTGAAGGCAGTATTGATGATTACGGCAGCAAACTGTGCAAATTTACCGACATAGATATAGTTTTTGGTGGTCCTCCATGCCAAGGTTTTTCTGTAGCGGGAAAAATGGATCTCAATGACCCGAGAAGCAAACTTATCTTTAATTTTTGCTCAATCGTGGAAACCATTGAACCTAAAGCCTTTGTGATGGAAAATGTAAAAGCATTAGGTTCTTTACGTAAGTTTGAGAATGTACGTTCCGAGCTTGTTTCAAGGCTTCAAAAAGCTGGATACAGTGTCACTATACATATTTTAAATGCAAAAGATTTTGGTGTACCTCAATCTAGAGAGCGAGTATTTTTCATAGGGGTGAAAAATGGTTTTCAGCCTATTTTGGCTTCTAGTTTTAATCGGTATAAAAAAGCCGCGCCTACATTAAGAGAAGTTTTAGCTCCACTTGGAATGCCAGGAACAAAAAGAAATAAGCATATTTGCAAAGCTAAGATTACACTAGCTGTAAAACCTGTTTTGAGAAAATCCCCTTATGCAGGGATGTTATTTAATGGACAGGGAAGACCTCTTAACCCTGATGGGTGGGCTACCACTTTACCTGCAAGTATGGGCGGAAATAGAACACCTATTATTGACAATAATCACTTATATTATGGTGGGGATTCATGGGTAGAACAATATCACCAGCACCTTATAAAAGGAGAAAAGCCTCAAGGAATGCATAATGTTCCAACATACCTTAGACGCTTAACTATTAGCGAAGCAGCAATAATTCAAACTTTCCCCCATACTTACAAGTTCATTGGGTCTACTAGCAAAATTTACTCACAAATAGGTAACGCTGTACCGTGTGATCTTGCAAATGTTGTTGCAAAATGTGTTCAAAATTCTTTAGTCGGTGGGGTTACAACCCTAAATGTAGCCGCGAAAAGTGAGAATCTGAAGCTACAATTTACAGAAAATAAGTAACTATCATCGATAGTGATCTCAAATCGAAAACAATGAAAACTTACTTCGTAATAGTTTGATTGCAAAGATATAATTCTTTCTAAGTTGTATTTATCACGATGAAACTAATGTTTCTCTTTGTTCTGCAAGTAGCCTCTGTTTAAGTATTTATAAATAATCAGCTCGAAATCTTCTCTCTTGATAACCATGGGGATCACTAAGGGGATTACTAATTGCTTGAAATCTGACCAAACTTATCGCTTTTTGTGCGCACTAAGTCTTTTAGTTGCTGCGATCACGGAACTAGTCAAAGGTTGTCTTTCGAGATTAATTTTAATAATGTCTATGATTTTAGCAATACCAAATTCATTTTTTCTAAAAAAAAATGCAACATAACCCTAATCTAATATAAAGCTATCAATTTCTAAATCCCAAAATAAATGAGATTGGTAATTTGATTTCAGCACTAGTTCAGAACCATTAGTTATTTCGCCGACTAAATTACAAGAAATATTATTAGCAGAAAACTTCTGTTGCACTTCATTTAAGTTTTCTGGTGTGATCGCTAGTAAAAATCCATAACTAGGAAAGCACAACAACCAAGTTTCTAAACTTACATTTTCTGGATGTTCAATCCTATCTAGATCCAAAACTGCTCCACATTTAGATGCTTCAATTAACATCAATAGCGTGCCAATAATCCCACCCATACTAATATCCTTACCTGCAAGACATAAGTTATGTTCGGCTAAATAAGGCAAAATATTTAGATTAGTTTTTAGTTTAGCTGGATCGGCTTTGGTCGCCGCGTTCCAAAAAGGAAACTTTGGGTGCATTTCTCCCGACCTATCTATAGCTACAACCAGCAAGTCTCCAGGTTGGGCTACAAAACTACTAATTAGTGTAGTGGCTCGTCCCAAAATCGCTACGCTCAGGGCATTATAAGCACCATGAAAATTGGTATGTCCGCCGACAATTGGCACACCAAAAACCTGGGATGCTGCTTTCATTCCTGCCATTAAAGGAGCTGCTTTAGTCTGATCTTCTGTCCAAATAGTATCGACTACAGCGATCGCCCTTCCCCCCATCGCCGCAATATCACTCACATTCACCATCACCGCACACCAACCAGCAAACCAAGGATCTTCCTCGACTAAGACATGCCACATCCCTTCGGCTGCCAAAAGTAAATAACCATCCCCATCAGGAATAGCAGCACAGTCATCACCAACTTGGATTTCGCTATCTGCCCCTACACCCAAAATTTTGCTGGCAATTTGGATATCTTGTTTTTGAGTAATACCCAGAGATTGTTTGAGTTTGGTTGCTAATTGTTCGAGGTTTAGATCGGGGCGATCGCTCATGTTTTAAAAGATCATTTTAAGATGCAGATAATTCTTGTAACTGCATTGTTAAACAAGGACGAACTTGATTATTCGGAGGATAAAAATCTAAATCTGCTTCCATTA
>CALKUU010000310.1 GCA_937996665.1 uncultured Xenococcaceae cyanobacterium
AAACAAACTTTGACTGAGATTACTTGCAACAGTATGCAGGGGTTAGAGAAAATATTTAGCGATCTCAAGCCAGATCTGGCGATCGTCCAAGGAGATACTAGTACTGCTTTTGCTGCTGCTTTGGCGGCGTTTTATCAAAAAATTCCTGTGGCTCATGTAGAGGCAGGGTTGCGCACCGATAACATTTTAGATCCTTACCCAGAAGAAGCTAATCGTCGCCTGATTTCCCAGATTACCAAGTTTCATTTTCCGCCAACCAAGCTAGCCCTTGAAAATTTGCAAAAGTCAGGAGTGACAGGGGAAATTGTTCTGACGGGAAATACAGTAATCGACGCTTTGTTAACTGTTGCTAATGATAATCCGCCCTGTGATGTTCCTGGACTCGATTGGGATAAACACCGAGTTTTATTAACTACTGTCCATCGTCGTGAGAATTGGGGACAACCACTGCAAGATATTCTCCAAGGAATCCAAGCAATTTTGGCTAAGTTTCCTGATGTGGCAATTCTCTTGCCTATGCATCGCAACCCAGTTGTGCGCGAACCAATTCAAGCTGCTTTGGGTAAGAGCGATCGCGTCTTTCTAACTGACCCTCTTGACTACAAAGAATTAGTGGGGGCAATTTCTCGTTGTCATTTACTGCTAACTGATTCTGGCGGTCTACAAGAAGAAGCTCCTAGTCTTGGTAAACCAGTTTTGGTATTACGTGAGACAACCGAAAGACCAGAGGCAGTTCATGCGGGGACAGCTAAATTAATTGGTACCAATCCTCAGCAGATCTTAGCTAATGCTGGGAGGCTTTTAGAAAATCCCGAAGCCTATCAACAAATGGCAATGGCGGTGAATCCTTTTGGTGATGGTAAAGCTGCTCAAAAAATTGTGGCAACTATCTGTAAGTCTTTTTCTTTGGGTTAAGAATGTGTTTGGGTTGAGAATGTGTGAGTTCTGTAAATAATATTGTCAGATTAATAATAGATGAAAAACGAAAAGAATTTGCAATAAAAGTTATTTTAAAACTCAAAAGAAAAAAAAAAAATGCCTTTTTAGCCAGGCTTTTTTTGATAAATAATATAGCTATTTAGATGGCTAGATATCATTGTGGCGTGAATTTCTGGATTGATGACCTGGTACAATCAGGCTTAGAAAGCACATTGATCAATGAATATTTTAGTAAATACGGAGATCTCAAGTGAACGATGGTTACCAATTAAAAGTAACAGAGGGAAAAGGAGAGGGTGTTGTTGCAACTAAAGTATTTGCTCCTAATGAAATAGTGATGAAAGGCATAATTAAAGAAGTTCTGAGCCAGAATGATTCTCATGCTTCACAGATATCTAAAAATAAACATGTTCGTCATGCTGGATTAGTTCCTAAAGTTAATCACTCATGTGATCCTAACTGTGGCATCAAAATTAATGAAACTGGTGCTCATGATTTTGTAGCAAGGCAAGATATTAAGGTTGGCGATGAATTGACCTTCGACTATGCAATGAGAAATTATTCGATCAACTATTTTCTGATGTCGTGCGAATGTGGCTCGCAACATTGTCGCCAAAAAATAACTGGATATAAAGACTTACCTGAGTCAAGAAAAGAAGCTTATTCAGGGTTCATTGCACCTTATCTTCTTGAGATCGACAATGAAGTCATCTCCAGTCAAAATGCTTTAACTTAGAAAAATTATTTTCAAAACTAGGGATTAATCATCGTGGATTAATTCCAGTTGAATGTGATTTTGTTGCTTTTTTATTGATTATTGTGAGAACCGATTCAAGCCACTCTGGGTAAGAGCGATCAATCCTATTTGACGACTTTTTTTAATAGTTCTAAGTGCTTATCGATGGGTGCTAGGGTATTAGCTGCGATCGCACCACTAGCTGCTACTGCGGGTAACCCAATTCCAGGAAAAGTGGAATCTCCACAACAAAGCAAACCAGGTAAAGGGGTATTTGCTCCAGGGAATAAGGCTTTGCCTGCTTGAATTGCTGGACCATAAGAACCATGATGCCGACGCAAAAAACGGCTGTGAGTTAAGGGGGTACCTATAAGTTCGACTTCGATACGTTCTCTAAGATCAGGAATAACCCGTTCTAAACCTTGCCACATAGTCTGCGATCGCTCTTTTTTAAGAGCTAAATATTCGGGACTATTGCGTTTTAGACCTTGCCAAAGTTTATGAGGTTCGTTTCCTGGAGTGTAAACATGAATCGCATGCTTACCTGGAGGAGCCAAACTAGGATCGAGAACTGAAGGGATCGAGACAACCACAACATTTTGTGGTGCTGTAACTCCTGCTTCCCAGTCATTAACAATGATGTAATGACATTGTAGTGGCGGTAGAGCGGTGGCATCAATTCCCAGATGAAGGTGCATAAAGCTTTCACATTCAGGAGTTTGCGCTTTTTCTTGAAACCAACTTTTAGGTACTGCATCTTCTGGAATAAGCTTGAGAGTGTCCCAGACCGAAGCATTAGAAATTACTGCTTTACTTGCGTTGATAGTGGTGCCATTTTTGAGCCTAACCCCTGTAGCGCGCTTGTTTTCAACTACGATTTGTTCGACATGGCTATTTAGTAAGAGTTTGCCTCCATATTTTTCTAATCCTCTGACTAAAGCTTGTACCAACGCATCACTCCCACCGACGGGATAGTCGAGAACTACGCCTGATTTGTACCATTCTGCAAACATAAATGCCATTTCTGCACCACTGGTTCCATTAGCAGGTAACCCAGAAAGTAAGAAGCAGAGTAAATCGAGCCAGTTGCGAACAAAAGGATCACTTACTACCTCATTCCTAATGTTGCTAAAGGCTCCCGTGAGGCGAATAATATTCGGGGTTTGCCAAAAAGTTTGCAAGAGATAAGGAAATACGGCGATCGCTGCTGCCCAGTCATAACGAATTGCCAAAGGTGGAATTGCATTAACCGCATCTGCTAGAGGTTTCATCGTGTCTTGCAGCTTACGCCACTGCTCGATTGCGTCATCTCCTCTTAATTCTTGAAGTATTCGGCAAAAGTCATCTGC
>CALKUU010000311.1 GCA_937996665.1 uncultured Xenococcaceae cyanobacterium
ACTCGCTCTGCAACCAGATCGACAAAACCTTCTAGTTCAATAGCCATCGCATCAAATAGCTCATGTAATTGCAAGAAGTTCATGCCTTTAACATTCCAGTGAGCTTGCTTTGCCTGAGTTTTTAAATCTAGAACAGCGGCAAGAGTTTGATTGAGAAGCTCAATTACCTGCGCGCGAATATCTTCAGGGATGTCAAGACGAGTAGCATAAAGTTTTTGTTGAGAATTAGTAGCAACCATAATTTACAAGTTCTCCTCTTCGGATACAGTTGAATTTTTTTAAAATTCGATGGCAAACAGTTAGTTTTTAGCTCTAACTACTAAGCAATATAAGGCTTTGAGTAGATGTTTTTGCAACAGTCACTAAATATTTAGAGTAGGAACTGATTTATTTGCAAACCAGTTTTTCGTAAAACTACTTCAACGGCTAAACTGCTGAAAACAAGCTTAGCCGTTGATTGACAGATTAAACCTCTGTCGATGATCTTGTTTTCTTAGCCTTCTTTGAGGTAGTTCAACATAGTATCAGCATCAGAAACTTCGAAAGGATCAGTAGGACAGTTGTCGCCAAAATTAGGTTCGATGAATGCTTTTTCGATTTTGCGATCGTTCACAAGCATTGAGTAGCGCCAAGAACGCATACCAAATCCAAGATTAGATTTATCGACTAACATTCCCATCTTGCGAGTAAATTCGCCACTGCCATCAGGCAATAAAAATACATTTTTTGCTCCTTGTGCTTTGCCCCACTGGAACATAACAAAAGCATCGTTGACAGAAACGCAAATAACCGTGTCTACCCCTTGGGCTTTAAATTCATCATATAGTTCTTCATAGCGAGGTAAATGACTAGAAGAACAAGTAGGAGTAAACGCCCCTGGTAAAGAAAAAACAACTACTTTTTTGCCAGCAAAAATATCGTCAGTAGTCATATCCTGCCAACGAAAAGGATTGTCCCCTCCGACTGACTCATCGCGAACTCGGGTTTTGAACACTGTATCAGGAACTGTAGTTCTCATAATCGTTTTACCTTAATTTAATTTACTGATGGTCTACTAAAGTCATACTCGTTTCGAGTTCGATTGAGTAAATCATACTCGTAATGAATATGAGTTGTCAAGCAAAAAATTAGAGTAGGGATATTAATCTACTCCTACTCAGAAAACCAAAATTTAGTTAATAATTACAAGATGAATAACCGATTCAGCCTAATTTTGGCTTAACTCATCCATATTTTAGAACCTATCTAAGATATAGATCATTTTGCCAAAGAGCACTTAAGCGAGATTCAAGTTCTTCTTGTTCGCTAGCGGCATCATAATCTGTGCTTGAAACATTGCAGTTATTAGCCAAAATTGGTTTGATTGCTTCAACCAGCTTAGTCCAGCAATAGTTGTCGCTTGGTAATAGTTCAGACAACTCGGCTAATGCTTTTTTTGCTTCTTCCAACTCGCCAATCTGGTCGATAGTCTCATCTTTTTGGGGTTGAAGAGGAGAAGAGTATCTCAAAATGTCTTCTTGAACGATCGCAAATGCTTGGCGGACAACTCTAGTTATTTGAACGCTGAACTTGCTTTTTCCTTTTAACTTTTGCTTGTTTAAGCCTTTATGACAAGACGCATATAGTGCAGGCAAACGATTTAGCGCGAAAGTTGCAACTTCAACTTTTCTAATATTTTGTTTAATATTCTCGGGAAGACGGATAAATTGTCTCTCTATTTCATCGTTTACCAACTCTTCCATGATATTGATAGTGATGTGATTTTCAGTATTATTTTTCATTATTAAATATATTCCTTAAACTTAGTCTTATTCTGTTAATCTATATTTTTTCTTGCTCAGCTATATATAATTTATAGCGATATTCCGAGCAAATGCCTAGACAAAAAAGTAGGCTAAGACGTTAATTTATCAAAATTTTATTTAAAAATAAGATATTGGAACATAGCTTTATTGGAACCTCAAAAACGGTTGTTTTCTGAATGAAATATTAAGTAATCTCTCGGGCTTTTTTCCAATTAATTACTATGGAGGCAATAGGGAAAAATTAGGATTGTCTGCTAGATTTCTAGCAGTCTGAATAGTCTAAATAATGATTTAGCAATCGCCTGAGGACAAGTTCTAATAATTAGACTGTTCTCCAACTTTTAGTTAAAGGGAATTTTTTTCTTAATCTAATTATTCCCATCTCCTAAATGAATAAGATCCCGTTTTTGCAAAAAAATATTTTTCAGTTCAGTGAACAGATAAGATGAATTGAGATTCGCGACTAAGCTTTGAAGTGCAAATGCAGAATCGATATGGGGATTTTACTGCAACCTATTGCCGCTTTAATCAACATTCAAGATCGTTTAGATTTTGCATTGTGCAATCTTTAATCGTTTTGGCTCATTAGTTGCCAACTCTTCTCCTTTGTCAGCTCCTTTCGTTTCTATGGGTTTTAGTACTCTTGGTTTAATTAGAGATCGCCAGGAAGAATAAATTTAAAGCTTTTTCAGAGATAGTCCACTATATATATATGAATAATTTGACAGCAGAAGCTTGGGAAGCAAAATATCAAAGTAAAGGCGATCGCTGGGATTTAGGTTGTCCATCACCACCGTTTATTAATTTATTGGTGGGAAACAATGCTCCTCAACCTGGAAAAATTGCTGTCTTAGGCTGTGGCAAAGGTCATGATGCTTTGCTGTTTGCCGAGTCTGGCTATGAAGTAACTGGGTTTGATTTTGCCCCTAGTGCAATTACCGAAGCGACTACCATTGCTCAATCTAGAGAAATTAAAGCTCAATTTTTGCAAAGAGATATTTTTTCTCTAGATCAAGAGTTTGCTAACAGTTTTGATTATGTTTTGGAACATACTTGCTTTTGTGCGATCGATCCAGAGTTGCGATTGCAATATGTAGAAGTCGTCAAAAATATTCTGCGTCCTGGGGGTAAGCTTATCGGTTTGTTTTATACTCATAACCGTCCTGGAGGACCTCCGTTTGGAGTTAAACCACAGGAAGTTTTAGACTTATTTGCTACTGATTTTGAAACAGTTCTGTTTCAGACAGCGAAGGATTCTATCGAACGTCGTCAGGGAGATGAACATTTTGCTATTTTTCAGCTTAAATAATAGCGATCTCAATTATCAGGCAATTTTCCAAACCTCTTTTAACTACTTTTTAGTCTTGTATATGTCGTAAATTTAATTATTTGTGTTTATTGATGACACTAAAATTTGGAAACCTAGCAACCACATCCTGCCGCTTCATCCTCTTTTTTTTGAGCTTTATAAATTTGTTTGAGATCGTCTAATACCCCTCCTGAAAGAGTTGATTCACCATAAAGAGCAAATCTTTGGATCGGGTCAAAGCTAACATCTTTTTTTCTAATGTCTTTTAGCACGAGATCGCCCCAGTAAGTTCTACCATCTAGCATCTTTAGACAAAGGATCAAGAAAACAATTCCTCGTCTAAGTGGTTCAATTTCATTGAAATTAGTTAAAAAAGCTCTCAGTATTTGATTCTCAAACAGGCTCAAAAGAATTCCACTGCCTATGAGCAAGAAAAAATAATACTGCCAGAAGGATAAAAAATATTCCAGAGGATGAGGTGAAACACGACATTTTTTCTTCCGTAGCTTAAGTCGATCTTGTTCCAATCGCGTTCTTAAAGAATCAGTATTGTAGGGTTTGGTTATGCGTAAATGTTTAAACTCTGGATTTATTCGAGTTTGGATCATTACTTGCTGCTCCAAATTTGCTAATTCTGGATCCATAATTTTTGCGATCGCAAAAGTGCGATATCTTACATTTGGTTTGAGGTAGCCTTGATAAACCAACTTAGTAATTGCAAGCTCAATTGCTCTTTGTTCACCACCTGCGAGATAGGCAATCTCGTATTCAGTTAATAGTGGTTTCTGGTCTTGAGTGCTTGGCTGACGAATCCGATTGCGAATCAGCAAACCAGCACCAGCAGGAATTAGAAAATAAAACCAATCCCAGAGATGTATGGATTCAGAGGCTTCTGGATTAGAAGCCAGAACCTTTTGCACAATCACAATTGCTAAAACAAAGATGATTAACCCGGCAATAAAGGATAATTTGGCAAGATTTTTTTGAAGTGGTTTTTTAGGAATAATCCAATTATCGACTTTACTTACACGCTGCATCTTTACTTTTTTGCCAAAGCGGATTTCTGGTGGCGACCAAATATCTAATGGTGGCTTGCCAAAATGTTGTTGATAGCTGTCAATAGTTTGACGATAAAGCTCGTGGAATTTTGCTCGTTCTTCTTTTCCACCTTTGGTTGGATGGTGATGGAGCTTTTTGCCTAAAACTTGAGGACAAAATTCTTCCCAATAAGATGTAGTTAGTAACAGATGGGCGTGCCAGACTTGATCGACAGTGTCAGAAGGAACTATTTGATGATCTGAAACAACAGTTAGAAAAACAAACTTTTTGTATTCGGCGATCGCGCGATCTGCATAGTTTTCAGTCCAGCCATTATTTCTAATTAGGTGGCGAGTAAAGCCTAATTCATGTCTTGGTTCGTCCAGTTGATATTTTTTCAGGCGTTGATAAAGTTCTGAGTGAGCAATCTTTAACATAGGAATTAAAAAAGTAAGAATTCTTAAAGTGAAAGAATAAATTTAATTACAGCTATTAGGAATTATCGGCGTTTGCGAAATAACCTCTAATTCCAAATCCAGGAAATTACTAACTTTGTTACCCAATCGCCAAAGATCTTTATTTGAGATAATTGTTTTTTTTGTTTTTCGTTCATGAATACAAATTTCCTCATGCCCGGCAACAAGTGATAACTTTGCGTCTACAGTTACTTTTGCGCCTGGAATTAAATTTTTCTGTGTATCGAGACATTTACTAAAGGTATAACTAGGGCTGTAAATTAACTCTTCAATTGGCAATATACAAGAATTTATCCATTCTAGATTTTTGCGATCTTCTACATAGAAACCTTCTCTAACTTTTTTATTTGTATTGAGTGAAATAACTCGATATTTTGGCTTCGGTGGAAAAATTGCATTCCCCAAAAAGATAAAAATAAAAGCAACTACAAAACCCCAACCTACTGAAAAATAAATGCTTATGGGAAAAAAGATTACAAGCCCAACTAAACAACCAGGATATATATGAGAATCCACATATATAATTTCTAATGTTTGGGAATCGGGGCTTAGGTTTAAAACGAAATCATCCGATTTGTAATATTTGTAATATGAAATCGTTTTATTATTTTCTTTAAATTGCAGGGCTTTTAAGGCTATTTCTGCCGAAGTATATCTTTTGTCTATGTATGGCTCGGTAATTGTGCCTAACCAACGAGTAAAACCCAAAGATATATTTCTGCTATCAAACTTTACTTTTCCTGTGCTTTGGGTCAAGTTGGCAGGATGAATGCCTGAAACCAAATAGATAAGTGTCATCCCCAAAGAGTAAAGATCAGAGGCAAAGGTAGTTTTCCCCATAAACTGCTCTAAAGGAATATAGCCATAGCTACCAACAATAGTTATTGTTCCTGCTTCTTTTTTAGCAACAGTTTGCACAGATCCAAAGTCAACTATGTAGACATCGCCAATACTATTGCCAGAGCGATTATTTAGCAGGATATTGCTTGGTTTGATATCCCGATGAATTATGGGCGGATTGAGCTGATGGAGATAATTTAAGATTTTGAGTAGCTTTTTGGCTAAATCGATGATTTCTAATTCGGTGAACTTGATTCCCTGACTAATTAACTCTTCTAGCGAAGGTGCAGTTATATAGCTTTGAACGAGAGCAAATCCTTGGCTTTTTGGAGTGTCTATTTCAAAATAGTCAAGATAGTCAGGAATATTTGAATGGCTAATATTTTTTAGTGTCTGGGCTTCTCTCTCAAAAAGTTTAAGGTCGTCCCAAGTAAATATCTCATTAAATTCGAGTATTTTAATTACTACTTGTCCTCCACCTTGGAGATCTTGAGCAAGATAAGTACTTCGTCCTGCTTTGTTACTGAGTTGTTTTGTTAGTTGATAGCGATCGCAAATAATTTGTTTTGGTAGTACCATACAAAATCACGTCTAAATGAAATGAATAATTAGGGGATAGCGATAGACTGAGTCTTCTCTACGAGAGATTTTGAGGAGAGCGAAGATTGGCATTATT
Organism: uncultured Xenococcaceae cyanobacterium; assembly: GCA_937996665.1. Lineage (GTDB taxonomy): Bacteria > Cyanobacteriota > Cyanobacteriia > Cyanobacteriales > Xenococcaceae > Hyella. The sequence continues at coordinate 6,145 of CALKUU010000311.1, forward strand.
AAAGTCGCAATAAAAAGAAGAATCAAGAGCGGAATGCCAATAACCACAAAAATTAGGGGGATAAAGCAAACACCGTAAATATAGAATGTGAGCTGAAGGTTTAAAGATTCTTTAGCATTACCAATAACAACGCTATCTTGAACAACAAGCAAGAGAATCAGCGGAACAATAACCGAAACCAAAGTGGAACTAAAAAGAATTGAAGCATGGGCTAAAAGAGATAGCAATTTACGTTTCTGTTATTTACTAATTCCATTGTTAGGATTTTGCATAAGTCGATGAGAAAATTTACGATCAATCTTTACTAGAAAAAATATCAGCTGAAATCCTAGAATATCCGAAACTTTTCTGTTAGCAAAATACTGGATTTTACACAAACAAAATTCAATATTAGCCAAGCTGAAGCAGTTTAAAAGAGAGCTGTTTGATTGGAGCTAAAAATTTATTATGCTGGGTTTATAGAAGTAATACGAGAGTGTGGCGACGCTATTAATAAATTTATCTAACGCGATAAATTACTCCTTATACGTCAACAGCAAAGGCAAATCCTTCGTCAACAAAATTAGGAAAATCCGCGAGAATATTGTCTCTTTCTGCGCCAGTTGCAAAAGTGTAAGTACCTGGTTGATCTAAGTTATGGAATCGGGAAAAATCTTGACCTAAACCAGAGCCACTTTCATAGACATAGAACGCTACTCCTTCTTCTGTAAAACTATCGCTAAAATTGCGATTAATATCTCGTCTCTCGTCTTCCCCTACAAAAACATAAGTTCCAGGTGTTACATTGCTCTGGAAGCGATATAGAGGTTCTAAATCTTCACCTGGCTCAGAACCAACTCGAAAAGCTACTCCTTCTTCATTGAAACTATCTGCAAAGTTGCGATTAATATTTTGCCTTTCTGCTTCGCCTACGAAAACGTAAGTTCCAGGTGTAACATTGCTCTGGAAGCGATAAATACTAGTATCTAGAGATGTTTCGCTATTACTATCACTATCGTTAATAGGATTAAATGCTTGAGGGATATTTTCTGTACCATAAAAATTAAGTTGCCAAGAATTCCAAATTCCTATATCAGCCGCAGCTTCATCCGATACGCTTAATGTCCATTCTCCTTGAGAAGATTCGCCCCAATGTCGTGCTGAAGTAAAAACCCAATTATCATAATTATCTTCACTATCAAAACGCTGTTCTGCCAGAATCGACTCAGTTCCATCAGGAGATGTCAAAACAATTTCTAAATCACCTCGATAACTATGATCTGCATCAAAAACTATTTCTACCCATTCAAGATCAATGTCTTGTGCAACAGTAAAACTAGAGCTAACACCAGAAAAGTTATTATCAGGAATTGCCGAATTAGTATCAATCCTGCCAGAGGAAACCGAAACTTCTTCTGCAACGTTTTGCCAAGTTTGAGCGGCACTAACTGCTGAGGTAGCGTCAATTGCGCCAAAACCATAATTATGATTGACATCATGTCCCGCACCATTTCTAACCCAACCAAGATCACTAGAATCATTGACCTCAGCAGTTTCTACTAGGATATGTTGAACATCACGCCAGGTAAGATTAGGGTTTGTTTCTAGCATTAAAGCAATAACCCCAGAAACTAGGGGTGTGGAAGCAGATGTTCCAGAAAAGTTGGGATTGTAGGTTCCATTGATAAAATCACCATTTGAACCAGAAATGTTATCTGTCGAAGTAATTCCTGTCTCTTCGTTACCAGAATAGCCAGAAATTAATAGTGATGCGCCTGGATTGCTGTAGGAAGTTTGTTGTCCGTTGTGATCGATCGCTCCTACTGTGATGGTGTAGCGAGA
>CALKUU010000312.1 GCA_937996665.1 uncultured Xenococcaceae cyanobacterium
GCCCAGCGATCGCTCTCAATTGCCCTAATTACATCCTGGGCATGATGTTGGGCGGGCATAGCTTTGCCATAGTGAGCATTATTGGATGCAGTGATTATAAATTCCCCACCTGCCTTGGTTTGAGCGCGAAAATGATGGGCAAAAGCTGACTCATAACAAATCCCCACAATCGCCTGACCAAAGGGAGTATTAAAAATCTGCTGACTTGCTCCTGCTTTGAGGTGGGCTTCTAAGGGGGAGAGGCGATCGATTATTTTGCCTAAAATCGGTTCAAAAGGAATATATTCACCCAAGGGGACAAGCTTTGATTTGTCGTAACGACTGTAGGTTTTACCATCCCCTGTCAGGGTAAAGAGACTATTGTTATAACCCGGCTTTGCTTCACCAAATGCCCCAACCCAAATGGGTAATTTGGTTGCTAAAACAGTTCGATAAAAGCTGCTTGTTTCTTGATTGGTAATCTGATTCCAGAAAAAAGGGAGGGCAGTTTCGGGAGTTAGAACCACATCAACCCCTTGTTGGGCTAATTTCTGATAGCCAGAGGTATAGCCAGCGATCGCTTTTTTCCAACCAGAAGAATAGAGTTTAATTTCGTTGGGAATGTTGCCTTGGATAATTCCGACCTTAAGTGCTTCCAAATCATCATTAACAATCGGGCTACTCTCTAACCACATACCTGAAAGATGCAAACCAACAAATAAGGCGATCGGTGCGAGGAATAAAGCTAGTTTAGTTGTGGTAGTTCTTAATTGTTGAGATCCTGATTGCCCCTGAATTATGGCTTCGGCAATTAAACCATTAACTGCCACAATCGCAGCGGTGACAGTATTAAACCCCGATAGCTTAGTTAGTTGCAAAATCGCTAGGTTATTAGGACTTTGGGTATAGCTAAGGGAACTCCACCATAAGGAGCTATGACTCCAAATAGTTTCTAAACAGCACCAAACCGTTACCCCAATTAAGACTCGACAAAGACTAGCGTTAAGTAGCTTAGTTTTGGTAAAAAACCTTTGCGTAATTAGTTTAGTTAGCACCGCCCAGCAGACAACCAGCGCCGCACCCCAAAAGCTAATAATGACCCAAACAGCGATCGCAATTAAAATACTACTCAGCCAGGGAACTCCCATCCAGGTCATAGGATGAATTCCTGTAATCCAAAAAATTGCCACCCCATGAAAGCCAAGTCCCCAAACTAGGGCGGTTAAAATTGCCTCTTTCAGTTTCGGTTGACGGTTAAAGACTAGTAACCACAAGGGAGCGATCGCAATCCAACTTAGTCCCCACCAATTGAGAGCAGCAGGGGACAAACCCATTAAGATACCAGCAAAGAGGCTGATAATTAGGTTGCCATATTTGCCCTTGCTAAGTTTGATTTTGAAATTTTTGAGCATTGAGCGATCGCTTTTTAACGATTGAAAATGGAGATCGAAAGAGAATCAGGGTAACAGCAAAACTAAGCTGCCATGACAGCAGAATCATTCCTAATCTTCAAGGTTGGAGTTTGAACTAATTACCTGAAGATTCTCCAAGCTAGTTCAAACTAGAGATAGAAAAGGCTTAGGCTTATTTCTAGTTTGCCTACTAAGTAAACACCTAACTCTCGTAACTTCAAGATTTTTGCAGCAAAAACTCAAAAACAGAACGAGATCGCAATAAAATTATTGTAAAAATTTTATAAGGGTAACAAGTTAATGAAGGAGTATCACAAATTACTAATTATAAGGTTATTTATCGGCGTCTTAGTCGGTAATGTCGGTCTGATCTCAAATGCGATCGCTAGTCCTACTAGGACATCGCTTCTTCCCGAAGTAAAAGCGCCTCTCTCCCTTGCCGCCTCTCTCTTCAAGCGGAGGCAACAGAATTTATCATCTCGAACCCTTAGCCCAAGTGCCATTAAAGTCGGATTTGAAAGCCATGCGGTAGGAACAAAATATACTCAGGCAGTTCAGAAACAAGATTGGACAAATGTTCGTTTCTCTACCAACGGCATGAATGATCTCTCCCAAATATCTAATAACTTTGCTTATTCTGGGAATAAATCTTTGAGAATTACCTACCCTTCATCTAAGTCTAGCGGTCGGAATGCTGCTTGGATAGTTCCTGAAGAGAAAGAGTACTATCTCTCTTACTGGATAAGATTTGACAGAAACTTTGATTTCGATGGCGATAAATTTAGCGGTGGAAAGCTACCTGGACTAGGTGCTGGTGAGCTATGTTCTGGCGGTCAAATTTGTAATGGAACCAACGGATTCACCTCTCGCCCTCACTGGCGCGAAAATGGTCGGGCTGTCCTTTACCTATATCACCAGGATAAGCCTAAAAAATTTGGGGAAGATATTCAACTTGTTGGTCAAAATGGCAATCCTATTTTCTTTGAGCGTGGCAGATGGACTAATATTACTCAACGAGTGAAAATCAACGACCAAGGACAAGCCAATGGCGAGATTGATGTTTACTACGATGGAGAACAGGTTCTCTCGATAGGTGGTTTACGCTTTGCTAGTGATGGTTCGGGAATTGATACTGCCTACTTTAGTACTTTCCACGGTGGAGGAGGCGATGGTTGGAATCCTAAGCAAAATACTAATGCTTATTTTGATGATTTCATCGTTTCGACTAATGCTGCTGACGTCGGTCTGTAATTTTCATATTCACAAAGAATTTCATTCGGTTCTCTTTGACTCAGCAGTATCGATTATCTGATTTGCAAGTAGCGCCAACAATATCGCCTAAACATCTAGGAGTGCTTGGACACAGCCACAGAGACAGGATCATAAGTCTAAGCATTTCCTCATTTATCAACATCAATCCACCTTGAACAAGTTTATTGATTAACAGCTACCAGTTATTTCATCACCATAGAAATTTAATTGGAGCTTTTAGGATAATCACCCAGCCATTCTGATTTTGGATTGAGAGTGAATAAATGCATTTCTCTGAGGGAAATAATTATACTTTTTCTTAATAATCTTTGACGTTGCATTTCTCTCGTATATCTTATCCAGGAAAAATACATCTCTGCATCAGTAATCTTATTTTCTTCAATCGCCAACTTATCTTTTATTTCGGATTTCCAAACCAAAAAAGATTCAAACAATGCTTTCGGTTCTTCATCAAAAAATTTACTAATATTTTGAGGTAAACACAGAAAAGCATAGCTAATTGCTCGCAAGTTAACGTCTCCATTATAATTGGTTGCAGTAAAAAACCAATTTCTCTCAAATCTACCTACTATGGAGCAAGATGCTGAAAATCCATCTAACGCTCCCACCTCTGCGTAGCAATTATGCATAGGGTAACAAAATAAACGGGCCATCCCCTTCATCGGAGGGCAAGTGTAGTCGATTAATTCTTTAAAGCCCATTGCTTCTAAGTCATTGCAATAAAAATGAAATTTTTCTAGATCTAAATCTAGATGCTCGTGATCTTCTAAAGTAGTCTCACTTGGTGAAAATAGATTGATCTCCCTCAGTAAAAGGAACTTAACCACAATTTCTAAAAATAAAACTAGAGAAAGTGTAATTACAATAGGGATTAATCCTAGAACTATAATAGTTAGCTCAATTTTAGTGAAAGACAAAGTCGTAATAGAAGCAACAACAACCGAGTTCCAAAACATCTGTGTTAATTTCTATAGTTAATTAAATAAGCCAAATATCATCAGGCTTATTGTTCCCATTGAGCAATTTATTTGTCTTGCTTAGCAATACAGAAATTAATACTTGCCTAGACAAAGATAAACTTTTTAAAGCAATCCAACTAAAATCTTTTGCAAATCGATTAATTGTTATGCGATCGCTTTAGATTGAGAACGGAGATCAAACGAAATAGGGATAATTATAAAATTTAGATATAGTCACTTCGCTAATGCAAACATTAGAATTTTTTCAAGTGGCGCTTTTAGGACAATCACCCAACCATTCTGATTTTGGGTTGAGAGTGAACAAAAACATTTTGATTAAAGAAATAATCATACTTTTTCGCATCAATCGTTGGCGTTGTATTTTTTTTCTATTTCTTTCCCAAGTAAAGTACATTTCGGCATCAGTAATCTTAATTTCTTCGACTGCCAACTTATTTTTCATCTCGGACTGCCAAGTTAAAAATGATGAGAACAATGCTTCTGGCTCTTCCTTGAAATTTTTAAGTATAGTGCGAGGTAGACTCAAAAAAACATAGCTAATTGCTCGCAAATTAACTGCTTGATCATTATTTGTTGCAGCAAAAAACCAATTTCTCTCAAATCCGCCTACTATGGAAAAAAACGCCGAAAATCCCTCTAACAATCCAACTTCTGCGTAGCAATTATGTTCAGGATAATAAAATAAACGTGCCATTCCTTTCATTGGAGGGCAAGTATAGTCAGTTAATTTTTTAAAGCCTATTTTCTCTAGATCATTACAATAAAAATTGAATTTGTCTAAATCTAGGTCTAGATGTTTATAATCCTCCAGACTAGTCTCACTTGGTTTGAATGGAGTAATGGTTTCAAGGAAAAGAAACTTAAGTACAATTTCTGCGAACAAAATAAAGAGAACTACAATAACAGAAACTGCAATTGATAGAGAAACTGGCAATCCTAGACCTGTCAAAACTAATTTGATTGTGTTGAAAAAGAAGATTGCAACGAGAGTAACAATAAATGATATCCAAAACACCTAAACTGACCTCCAATAAGCCCAACATCATCGGGCTTATTGTTCCCAGTTAGCAATTCGATTATTTTGCCTGGCGATACATAACTTAATACTTAATTCAGTCAAAAATTAAGTTTAGTAAAGGAAGGTTGAATTAATCTGGTTTTTTCTTGATCGTATAGGTATGTATACCGCGTTACCTTATATTTCAAATCAAGATATTCTCATGACCCACTGCCTAACTCCCCGCTACAACCTAGACGACAATTCCACCTGGCTATTGAGCATAGATCCAATCCGTCGCTATTGGGTAGCCATTAACGGTGATGAAAAGTTTTCTTTGGGGATTAATGGGTTGTTCACTTCGAAGAAAGAGGTTTTTCGAGAAACAGTCCTTGAATTTCGCGATCTGACTCCTGGTCAGACTATGTACTTGTCCACCTACAATGAGCCAACTCAAATTCATTGTGTGTCATCTAATTGCTATGCGATCGCCGATCAAGTCATGGGTGCAGAAGTTTGGCACTTGTTTGACCGCGAGAGCCTAGAAAGTTTGTTGATGACTGCTCACCCAAATTGGATTCCCAGTCCTGAAGATATTGCCAAAAGTCGAGCGCTTCTCTCCAAGTCCTGGGAAAAATCCTTAGTTGCATAGTTGCAATAGTAAATTTATGATTGCCAACTTAAAATGTTGCTAAATCACAATCTAGTTTCTAGATCCTGTACTCTAAAACAGACTTCCCAGAGACAACTTTCAATTATCAATTAACCATTAACAACGAACAATTATCTCCGTAGTCTTTTCTCTCAAATTAGCGGCGAATCTTTGTTTAGTCTTGAGGTCTCAAATGAAGTAGTTCCTTAAGAGAAGCAAGCAGATTAACTTTAACTAAATCAATTTCCCCACTCTCAGAGATTAAGAAGTTCCAAACCACACCCACACTAAATGTGCTGGTACTAACCTTGCCCTTAACTTCCACATCGGTTTGACCATTGTCTAAAACCTGGGAAGCCTCGGAAACTGGCTGCAAACTCATATCGGTGGCTTCTTGCTTTAGGTAATTAGAGATCGCCGCTTGTCCGACTAGGGGAGTATCAAAAGGTGGAATCAGTTGACCTTGCTCAGAAAATAGCTGAGCAGTGAGATCAAACTGTTCTTGGTTGAGAGTTACAAAATAGGAGGTAATTGACTTAACTTCACTCTGGTAAAGTTCTAAGTCCTTGGTCTTGGTCTGAATCATGGGAATTAATTATTTGGAAAATAGAGTAGTTAGGCAAAAAGAGGATCTACACCCATTTCCACTACGAACTTACGCAAAATTGTAATTTGCTGACCGAATTCTAGTTTCGCGATTTGACTAAAAACATTAGAACCAGACTGAGACAGATTGTAGTAAGAAGGAACAGGAACAATTTCTCCTTTGGTCATTCCTTCGGCTAATTGGTACCAAAAAGCTAATTTATTGTTATTGCTAAACACTCCATATGCACGAGTCATAGGGGTGTCAGCTTTGTTAACTAAATCACGCATGAACTGAAGTTGTTGTTCATTAGATAGAGCAGATACTTCCTTTAACAACCCTGTAATAAATACTGCTCTAGCCGCACCTGTCGCAGCAGGAGTAATCACACCGCCCATATTTTCGTAGATAACCCAGAGCAGACCTAATTTGTCATCAGTGCTAAGAGTGGCATATGCAGCTTGAGCGTCAGAAACTGCATTAAAGATATTGGTAGATTGAGCTATTGCGTTGGTTGTATAAGTCATTATTTTTTCGTCCCTTCGGTTGGTTGTTCGGCAAGCGTTTAAAATTTCTTTGTAAACTTATGTTGCGCGAACTATTGATTAACGTAACAAAACTTTACTTTCCATGGCAATGCGATCCCGATAAAAGTAGGTAGTAAAAACCGAACAAGTATCTAAAAGCTTGCTCTATTCCTTTATTAACAGGGTTTGTAGAGATATCCATCAATGATTAACTATTAAGTTTGCGTATGTGGAGAGTATTTAATTGAGTGAAATAGTCTTTCCAGCTTTGGTGTTCTCTGCCTGCGGCGGCAAAGAAATCGCTAGGATTATTAACTTTGCCTTCTCGAATACCTTCATAAATTCCGGCAATCACAGTCCCCATAAACTCGCCTAACTCAGTTATGCGATCGCTTTGATAGTCTTCAACTGTCATGGCACGATAAGTCAGTTGAGTACCAAAGGCTAAATTCAAATACGCAGCTAAGTCAGATTGGGTAATAGCTTCACCATGTAAGTTATAGGTTTTGCCATTGTGCTTATCTTCTGTCAACATCCGAGCATAGGCATAGGCTATCTCTGGGCGAGTAGTATAGCCACATTTCCCTTCTCCTGCGCAGTTGGCAATCTCTCCAGTTTGCTTATATGTCTCGATGTATTCCACATCTGGCTCAATATAAATACCGTTGCGACCAATTACCCACTGCAAACCGCTATTTTGGATATCTTGCTCGGTTTGGCGATTGCTTTGAATAACAGGGCTAAAGGCTGTACCTGTATCAGCACCCTGGACACTGGTGTAGACAATTTTAGTAACCCCTGCTGCTTTAGCTGCTTCAATCACATTGCGATGTTGACCAATACGTTTATCTGGGACATCCATCCCAGACACTAATAGTAATGTGTCTATTCCTCTTAGTGAGGTTTCTAATTCCTCTCGATTGTTGTAGTCGCCTTTTCGCACCTCTACACCAAGATGCTCTGCTTTGGCAGGTGTTCTTGCTAAACCGACAACCTTCTCTTGACCGACAATTAAACAAGTAGCTTTAACTATTTCACTACCTAATTGTCCACTTGCTGCTGTGATTGCAATATTAACCATAGATATGTACTTGTATATAGGATTCTTTGCTAGAGGAAAATGCCTTAAATATTTGTTAGGTCAAAATTTGATTTCATTATGATGCTGTTTAATGTATTTACTATTGAGAAAGTGAATGTAATCGATCAACTGAATTTAATTCCACAAAAACTTGATTTTGTCTTACGTTAAAGTGGAAAATTTACTAGACAACAACTGTCAAAGTGCCGATCAAACGACCATCACGCTCAACTATATTTAGGGTGTCCAGACCTAATGCTGCTTCTGCTGAATTGGGTTTTCGTTGAATTTTACGATCTGTGTTGTAAGGAGGGCGAGAGGTCACGGATTGGTTGTAAGTCTCAGGCATCAAGGTTTGATTTGTCACATAAGCCTTGTTACCCAAATGAACCTTGTAGTGAATATGAACAGCACGACCGAAGTAATAGCTGGGATAAACTGTTTCGAACTCAGCAATACCATCTTCATCAACCACCAATGCGCCTCGACACCAACGATTTTCATTATTAGGATCTAAATGATCTGACTGTGTAGCAGCCACATCAGGATCGGCATCATAGCCTGAGTAAGCTCCCCTAGCATCTGCATGCCACACATCTACAATAGCTCCCGTCAAAGGAGTACAGGTTTTGGCATCGATTACTCGCAACGCTAAAATTAGTGGCTCACCAACTTGTCCAGCAGCAATGTTTTTCCCTGGGGTTTCTCCACAGTAAAAATAAGGTCCCTCAAAAGAACGAGGCGTCTTTTCACACATGAAGGAGTCATTGAAATCCGCTACAAGGGATACACGATTTGATTTCTCAGAAATAGGCACTCCCGCATTATTGCAGGAATATTCCACCAGTTTCTGGTTACTGGAAGAAGGCTTCCCGTCGGAAGAATTACCAGATTGAAGACGAGGAAATTCTTCAACTCCACTCACAGAACGATCCTTGGCTCTGGCAATTTCAGTTGCGAAAAGAACCATGCTCAAGCTGCCCGCAAATTGGAGAGCAGAACGACGACCTATGTGACGTTTACTCATAATCCACCATTAAATATTTAGTGAGATAGCTAATACAATAAAAAGTCAAAATTGCTAATCATAAACTCGGCACCATATTTTTGCTTTAAGATTCACCATAGTCATGGTCTGGATGGTTGCTGGCTCCTGATTTCCAATACCCTCGTGTAACAAGTCTGTCTTTATTGATTCCTTGTTGTTTCAGTAGGTGCGATCGCATTCGACGCATCGTATTAGCTTCACAAGCAATCAACCAAAAAGAATCATCAAAATCTTTTACATTGGCTACTACATGAGGTAGATAATTTTCTAGGAGAGTGCCTGGCTTTGCTCCTAGTTCCTGGCGAAATAGCCACGTTGGTTTTACTTCAATACTGGAACTAAGCGATCGCTGTTCACTAGCATCTTCGACTTCACAAATTACGATTGGATTACAACCCGCGGGCAAAGCTTCAAGTACCATACCTGCTGTTGGCATGGCAGATTCATCCACTAGCATCACCATAGTTTTGAGGTTCTCTGGAATATCCATTCCACCCCCTGGACCTGCAACAGTTAAGGTTTCCCCAACTTGAGCCTGAGCTGCCCAAGTCGAAGCCAAACCATCGCCATGGAGCACAAATTCTACTGTTAGTTCTTTGGTATTAGGGTTGAAGTATCTGGGAGTATAGGTTCGCATTTGCGAGCGAAGTTTTCTAGGGTCATCAATGGGTTCATTAGGCTTAGTCCCAAAGATTAACTTAATGTGTGCCCCTGGATTAGGAACAGTAAAATCCGCCAGAGTATTGCCGCCAAAAACAATCCGTCTTACCCGAGGAGTGACTTGCTCAATGGTTTTGACAGTAACCTGCTGCATTTGACGGCTACTTTTTCTGTTGAAGCTCATAATTATTAGGTTGAATATACTTTTTTGGCATTATTAATGTAGGCAATTGATTTTCGATCTCCAGTATTTAAACTATTCAAGAGAGCAAAAAGCTTTTCTTTAGGCATTAGCAGTTTTATTAAAGTCTTCTAGTAACTAAATCTTGGCTAGCTTGTGGTCAATTCAATTTCTATCGTAAACAAATCAGCTAGTATAATAAATGGTCAAAACTGCTAATATTTATGGTCAAATATGGACAACTTGTCCCTCGCCAATGTGAAATGGTCGCAACAGATTCACAGTCGATTTGAAGTGTTGAGATTAAAGAATTTTTACAAGCGAAAACCACCTGAAGATCACGATCCCTGGCAGCCACACCGTCTTAACTTCCATGCTTTAATTTTGTTTACCCATGGTCAAGGCACCCACAGTGTTGATTTTATTGATTACTCCGTTAAGGCAGGAACATTAATTCATATTTGTGCTAATCAAATTCACCATTTTGGACATTTTCAGGAATTAGATGCCTTCATGGTCGTATTTTTGCCTGCTGCCTTGCCTAGCAATGTGTTAGGACTATCAACTAGTATTTCTGGAACCTTATCTTGGTCTACCATTCAATATATTTGGCCATCAGTTACATTTCTCAAACCAGAACAAGCTCACCTTCTCCAGCAACACATTGAACTATTAGAAACCCATCAGCAAATAAATTTTAGCCAACAACCCGCAGCGCAATACCTACTATGCTCAATAATTTCCTTGGCATCTCAAATGGCAGTGGAGTCTGAAAAACACCCCTTGGACAAAACAATAGATCCAAAATTTTTAGAATTTGTTGAGCTACTAGAGCGATCGTTTGAATTTTCTCGCAATGTGAAGTGGTATGCAGAACAAATTAACTGTTCGCCCAAAACACTCTATCGTATTTGCCTAACAACAGTTGGTAAATCTGCGAAAGCGATTACAAATGAACGAGTAATAATTGAAGCCCAAAGGCGTCTACTCGGAGGGAACATAACGGTAAAGGAGGTTGGCTATTCTCTAGGGTTTGCAGAAACCACCAATTTTGTTAAATTTTTTAGACGCCTTAGTGGTCAGAATCCTGATGAATTTCGGATGAAATCAAGACCATAAATAC
>CALKUU010000313.1 GCA_937996665.1 uncultured Xenococcaceae cyanobacterium
AAGAAATAAAATGACGAGATTATTGGAAGTAAATTCTAGCTATCTATTTCAGCTAAAGTTGTCGTAATTTTTTCACAGACAGCCTCATGACTACTGCCATTGGTAGCAACAATACAACCCCAACGGACAACATCACCCTGATTATAAAAAACAGGTTTGCCATCATTGTAAGTAAACTTACCTCCCGCCTCTGTCAAGATTAATTCTGGAGCAGCAAAATCCCAATCTTTGGCAGCCGATTTACCAGATAGAGAAATATAGGCATCTGATTCTTGTTCAAGGATGGTAGAGATTTTTCCACCAACACCGCCCATATACTTTTTACCTTTAAAAGGCATCATCTCAATCAAATTTTTAAATCTGTCATCGCGATGAGAGCGACTAACAATTAGAAATAGATCGGAAACAGCGGTTTTACTCGAAACCTTAATTGGCTCTATCTTTTTATCTGCCTTAGTTTGAACAAACGTACCCTGACCTTTAATCGCACAGTACAACTTGCCAGCCTCAGGAATACCGACAATCGCCAACATTGGTCGCCCCTGATAGGCTAAGGCAATATGAAATCCAAATTCACCGGTCTTATCAATAAAATCTCTAGTTCCATCAAGGGGATCGATAATCCAAACCCAATCTTTAGCAATAGGCTCTGCCTTTTTGACATCAAAGGTTTCTTCAGAAAGATAACCAAAGTCATAATCGCTTAATTGAGCTTGCAAGCTCTCAACAATATGTTTATTGGCAGCCAGATCAGCCTCCGTTACTGGACCATCTTTTTTATTTTTAATATCTAGATCACCATCTTGACCATGATAAAAAGAACTAAGAATATCGGATGCGCCCCAAGCTATAGAGCGGGTAATTTCCATAATTTCCGCTAGCTTTTCTGGTTGATTGATATCCAAAAAAATCTCCTGATCTTCACAATCTTATTTTCAGAGATTATGACATTAATTCCTAGTTCTTGGAAGCCATTTATTATTGATCTAAATTCACACCATAATTCAGCTTCTTGAATATGTGCTTATTTCTCATTATGGCTTCATACTCAATACAAATAAATTACATCTAAGCAGCTTCAAAAGTCAGGACAACATCTCTTCTATATCAAATTTAGACACCTATATTTTCAGGCACTAATAGAAAAATTGGTCATAGATAGATCAGGTACTTCAAGCAGTTGAACATATCTTCTTTTCACAAAAGGAACTAAAGCTTGAATAACATCAGCAACATCTTTATCCATTTGCACAGCAACATCTCTCAAAGTATTTTGACCATTAAACATGATCTGCATATTTTTCAATGCCAGTGGAGAGACCTGACGGCTCAAGTTGGGATTCAGACAAAGAACAGGAGCTAGGTTAGGAGAATAAAGGCTCAATCCCTTCTTTCGCCAACTAAGCCAATTCTGATAGGTTTCGACGAGTAAATCTCGAAATTTCCAGTCACTCAAAGCAAGATTAAAATTATTTTTTAGAGATTGATAAGAAGATTGCGACTTACTGACAATTTTTAAGCTTTCTTGCTCGCTCAATTGAAAAATATCAAAAAGTATATTTTTGATTCTCAGCTTAATTAAAGCTCTAATTTTGCTTCTAGTAAGCAACTCATTCTTGACTAAAGCATGAACAAAATAGTAATCACTATTATTATTCTGGACTACACGCTCGCGATCAAATAAGCGAATATTATCCTGAGAATAAATAGTCGAAAGATGTCGCAGCCAAAAACGGTATCCATGCGCCCCCCCTTCTGCCCAAAGGATTATTCCTTTATAGAAATACATATTCCATTGCTGAGAACCAGAACTAGCAATTGTGACTACACCAGTAAATTGATTGATCTCAAAAACTACCAACCTCTCGACTAACCTATTAATCAATTTCATTATTTATAAAGACTAGATACTAAAAACTAGAGTGATTTAAACAAAACAAGATTTATCACTTTCAGAACTGAGCTAGTCAGGAAAGCCACCATAGGATTTTATACCTAATCGTCGATAATCTTTCAGTAGCTTCAAGAACATTAAATTTTTCAATTATCAAGATCTTAAATAAACTAAGCCGAGTTAATCTCATAGAAGTATTAAACAGCCTGGGAATTTGGGCTAAAGGCAGAATGCAAGCAGCAAATAATTGCGGAGTTTTATACTTGGTAGCAACTCCGATCGGGAATCTTGAGGATATGACCTTAAGAGGAATCAGGATTCTTCAGGAGGTAGATCTAATCGCCGCAGAAGATACTCGCCATACAGGAAAGCTATTACACCATTTTCAAATCACTACTCCTCAAATTAGCTATCACCTTCACAATCAGGGCGATCGCACGAGTGAATTGATCGAAAAACTTCAACAAGGAACCAATATCGCCCTGGTAAGTGACGCAGGAATGCCTTGCATTTCTGACCCTGGCTCTCTGCTAGGACAAGCAGCGATCGCCAATCAAGTCACCATAGTCCCCATTCCTGGGGTTAGTGCCGCAACTACGGCTCTAGCTGCCTCTGGGTTAGATACAGAACGCTTTGTTTTCGAAGGATTTCTGCCAATCAAAGATAAATCAAAAACAGCCCGATTAGAAGAACTTACCAGAGAAACCAGAACAATCATTCTCTACGAAGCGCCTCATCGCCTACTCAATACGCTAATATCTCTAGAAAAGGCTTTAGGCACAACCAGAGCGATCGTTTTAGCCAGAGAATTAACCAAAATCCATGAAGAATTTTGGCATGGCACAATCACAGAGGCGATCGCCCTCTACCAAAGCGATCGTCAACCCAAAGGAGAATATACTATCGTGGTTGCTGGTTCCGAGTTAACAAAAGAAATCGATCTTTCAGAAAGTCAAGTTAAAGGTGAACTGCAACAGTTATTAGCTCAAGGACTGACTCGTTCCCAAGCTAGTAAACAACTAGCCAAACTAAGTAAACTTTCTCGCCGCGAAATCTATCAGCTCAACCTTAATGATTGATTCACGCAAAAATATTGGCTTTAGCTAGAATCAGATCAAAATCACTACATATCTAATCACTAAAATCTAGCTAGAGATAGGGTGTTGAAAAATGGCAGAGTTAAGCAAAAAACATCAGGAAAATGTGGCAGGAGACTTCTATGTTGATAGTAGCTGTATCGATTGCGATACCTGTCGCTGGATAGCACCTCAAGTCTTTAAGAGAACAGGCAACCAATCTGCTGTTTGGCAACAACCAAGTAACAAAACAGAGAGACTGCAATCTCTGCAAGCATTGCTGTCTTGCCCCACTGCCTCTATCGGCACAGTTGCCAAACCCAGCGACATCAAAACAGCCCAACAAAGTTTGCCAAGTCAAATTACAGAAAATGTTTATCACTGTGGTTATCATTCCCAGCTTTCTTACGGCGCTGCCAGCTACCTGATTACTAGACCAGAGGGAAATGTTTTAATCGATTCACCTAGGTTCACCCTGCCCTTAGTGAAAGGGCTCGAAGACCTGGGCGGGGTCAAATATCTCTATCTAACGCATAAAGATGATGTTGCCGACCACCAAAAATTTCAACAACATTTCCAATGCGATCGCCTTCTCCATCAAGACGACATCAACAGCGATACCAAAGATATCGAAATTAAGCTATCAGGCACCGAAAAATACACTCTAGCGCCAGACCTCACTATTATTCCAGTACCAGGACATACCAAGGGTCATACCGTCTTGATCTATAAACAGAATTTTCTCTTTAGTGGCGATCATTTAGCTTTCTCACCTTATCTAGAGCATCTCTACGCTTTTCATCGTTTTTGCTGGTATTCCTGGTCAGAACAAATAACTTCAATGACAAGGCTAGCCAGCTACAATTTTGAATGGATTTTACCTGGTCATGGACGTAGGCATAAAAGCGATCGTCAGATTATGAAACAGCAAATGCAGAAATGTATCTCTTGGATGAAAGAGCAAGAAACCCCAAGACTTAATTAAACTAACGATTGCAAGGAAAACCGATTAAAGCACTGATGATGATAAAATTTGAGACAAATAGGCAATATACTATAAAAATTAAAGTTGTAGGATATGTTGTTATTTAGCAATCGCCATATCCTAAAAATAGGGAGGAAAAAATTAATGAAGAGACTTGCTGGCATTTTTGCCGCTGTGTTAATGGTTCTTAGTTCTTGGGGATTTTCTGGTTCTAATGCCGCTCAAGCATCAGAACTCAATGTTTTCTCAGTTCAGTCTACATCTGTACTAGCTGCTATATCTGATCGTCGTAATGCTGCGGATGCAAAACTCGGTGAAATCAGTGGAAAACTTGATTTAAATAACAGCGACGTCAGAGATTTTCGTGGGCTGCGTGGTTTCTACCCTACTCTAGCTAGTAAAATCATCAAAAACGCACCATACAATAACGTTGAAGACGTTTTAAAGATTGCTGACTTGAGCGAAAAGCAAAAAACACGCTTAGAGTCTAACCTCGATAATTTCGTTGTTACTGATGTTTCAGCAGTTATGAACGCAGGTGATGACCGCTATAATCCTGGTGTTTACTAAGTTTTGTCAGCTAACAAAGTAGTACTTAGATTTTATTAAATTCTGATTTTCATCAAATACTTTATTCCGATAATATCAACCACGCTTACCAAAATTAACGCGTGGTTTTTTGTTGCTAGCAAAACTCTAATCCTTATCTAAAAACATTTTCGCAAATATCTAGTAACCGATAACTTGCATTAGCGACGAATTTATCCTAATTTGGGAGGGTCGGCGTAACCATAACTCATTGTCGCCACGATTTGAGAATAAATATTTCTTACTAAATTCTAAACAATTAACAAGAGTTGTCTTAAGAAAATAAGTTGCAGTAAATCGAGAATCGTAATTAAGTATTTCTTATGTTATCTCTGGAAAACTCCCATGCAAACTCCGATCTACATATAAATCCTCACAATCGAATTCTATTAGTAGAAGATGAGGACTTAATTAGAGAGATGATTGTCGTAGCCCTATCGGAAGAAGGCTATGAGGTCAAAACTACAGCAAACGGACGGACAGCATTAAACCTTTTGCAAAATCAAGGGCTAGGAAGCTCAGAGTTTGCCCCAGACCTAGTTATTTTAGATTTGATGCTTCCTGAAATTAATGGCTTAGATATCTGTCGCTTGTTGAGATATCAAGGCAATATCACCCCCATTTTGGTTGTCAGCGCCAAAGGAAGCGAAACAGACCGAGTTTTGGGTCTGGAAGTAGGTGCCGATGATTATTTAACGAAGCCTTTTAGTATGAGGGAGCTGACAGCTCGTTGTCGCGCTCTCCTTCGTCGCCATAGATATAGCGTTCAGACCCAAGCTCAGGTTCAGAGCTATCGAGAAGTCCAACTATTTACCGAAGAATGTAGAGTTGTGGTCAGAGGAGCAGAAGTAAATCTATCCCCTAAAGAGTTTAAGCTTTTAGAACTTTTTATCGGTTACCCGAAAAGAGTTTGGTCAAGAGAGCAACTTATTGAAAAAGTCTGGGGAATTGACTTTGTAGGAGATAGCAAAACCGTGGATGTTCACATTCGTTGGTTACGCGAGAAATTAGAGCTTAACCCTAGCCAACCCGAGTATTTAATTACAGTTAGAGGGTTTGGCTATCGTTTCGGCTAGTTAAAAAATCGAGTATTTTGCAATGTAATTACAGCAATTTTTTATAAGTTAAGGCTTATTTCAAAGTAAATAGTCAGGAATTTCTACTTATGGGAAGTCGTCAATAAAATAATCTTTTGTTGATCGCTTGCTAAATTAAATTCAAACGCAACTGGCTTAAAGAAAAAAGGAATTTAAACAGGGTCAAACTTAGGCGAGAGTGAATTCAAGACAAACTTTTATGAAAAAAGATTTTTGATAATCTAATGGTCAAATTACAGTTTTTTCTCGGTTTGACTCTAGGTTTAGGTATTTGCGTCTGGAATCATTATCGTTGGCA
Organism: uncultured Xenococcaceae cyanobacterium; assembly: GCA_937996665.1. GTDB lineage: Bacteria > Cyanobacteriota > Cyanobacteriia > Cyanobacteriales > Xenococcaceae > Hyella. The sequence continues at coordinate 5,939 of CALKUU010000313.1, forward strand.
AAAAAACCTCAAAGGAATTCTCAATTCTTTCTCTTCCTTAGATGATCGCGCAATCTCGCTTCCACCTGTTTATCTAGTTCGTCGAGAGATGGAAAACTTGCGAGAGGAAAGTAAATTAATCGCCAGAGAAAGAGACAGTTGGCAAAGATTAATCGACCAAGCACCTATCGGCTATTTACTTGTAGATGAGGAAAACCAATTACTCTGGTGTAATCAACAAGCGAGAATTTTACTAAAACTAGATCGTTGGCGATGGGGAGAAGTGAGATTACTACTAGAGTTGGTTCGTTCTTATGAGCTAGACCGACTAATAGAACAGACTCGCAAGTCACAACAGCCCCAAACAAAAGACTGGACTTACTATTTCACCCGTCACGCAATTCTCAAGAACTCGATATCTGTAGAGAGTAATTCTTATTTTGACTCAACAGAAATGGTTAAAGCGATCGCGCTTAGTGGTCATGCTTTCCCGCTCATAGATCGCAAGGTGGGTATATTTCTAGAAAATCGACAGCCTTTTGTTGATCTCTCTAGATCTCGCGATCGCGCTACATCTGATTTAGCCCATGAGCTAAAAACACCACTCACCTCAATTTCTCTAGTTGCCGAAAATTTGCTTAACCGACTCCAAAATCCTGAACTTCGCTGGGTAGAGCAAATGCTCAGGGAGACAAATCGGTTAATTAACCTTGTCAAAGAATGGTTAGACATCACTCAACTAGAAACATCGCCTCTCCAAAATATTCAGTATGAGCAACTATCTTTATTGGAACTAATTTCCTCGATTTGGCAAACCCTAGAACCAATTGCCAAGAAAAAGAAGATTACACTGATTACCAATAACCAGGACGATTTTCTAATTGAAGGAGATAAATCTCGATTGATTCAAGTTTTTCTCAACTTATTAGACAATGCCATCAAGCACACTCCCAAACAAGGTAAGATAATCGTCGATATCAATCTGGAACCCAAAACCCTAGATAAATCAACAAACTCACCAGCTAGTCCCTTGGCAATTATTGATATTGTCGATTCGGGTCGAGGTTTTGTGTCTTCAGATCTGCCCCATATTTTTGAGCGTTTATATCGAGGAGATGCCTCACGAAGTAGAGCTAGCAATTTCTCGGGGGGTAACGGTTTAGGTCTAACTATCGTGCAGCAAATAGTCCAAGCTCATGGTGGTTCGATTAAGGCAAAAAACCATCCCCAGTCGGGCGGAGCTTGGCTAAGGGTCAAACTACCGCAAAAAAAGTCAGGTAGAATATGAGCAGAAAAGAAAATCTGTTATTTAGTTACAACATATACAAGCCATAAATCAGAATTAAACTTATTCTGTTATTAATTAAGATATAAAATCATTTTTTTATTAGGATCAAACAGCTCAGGTGAATTATTTTTCCCCGACCGTCAGCACAGAAAAAACCCACCTTGAGCGATCGCTTAAACAGGTTCAACAAGAAGTATTACGCATGGGGACTCTTGTGGAGAAATCTTTTCGAATGAGCCACCAGAGTCTATTTAGCCGAGATCTTGATGCTGCGAAAAAAATTACTAGCGTTGAAAAAAGCATCGACAAGTACTATCGTCAAATTGAAATGGATTGCGCCACACTAATGACACTGCAATCTCCAGTCGCCCAGGATTTGAGACTGCTGAGCGCCCTAATGCAATTAGTGAGAGATTTGGAAAGAATCGGTGACTATGCCCAAGATCTAGCCGAAATGTCCACCAAATTGATCAAATATGAACCACATCAATGCATGGAACAAATAAAGGACATGTCAGAACATGCTCAATTCATGTTAGCAACGAGCCTTGTTGCCCTAGCAGATCTTGATGCGGAGACAGGCAAAAGTATTAAAGAACTAGACAATACAGTCGATGAGGCCTACGAAGAGTTATACAACTTTTTAGCATTTCAAGAAAACGTACCTGGGGTTATCGAGCCAATTTTATTAATGGGGCTAATAGTAAGGCATTTAGAAAGAATGGCTGACCATGCCACTAATATCGGTCAGAGAGTAGCTTATATCGTTACAGGAAAAATAAATTAACCAAGATTGGATATCTAGCCACAGCCAAAAATTAATTCTCAGCAACTATTTTCAGACAAGTTAGCTGCAAACAAGAACAATCACACTATTGACACTCCCACAACTTAGCTCCTTACGTCGCTTGAAGTTGGGGATTCTTAGTTCAGCGACTCTCCGTTAGACGACAGGCTTGCGCCAACCGCCCAAGAGGGAGTGTCTCCCCAAGCGTAGATTCCTGTATGCCCTACAGTATTTAACCCTTTTTTCAAAATGAGAATAGCCGATGCTTGATCGCGTGGCAAGACACAACCACAATCGCAAGCATGAGTCCGAGTAGAAAGAGACTTTTTAACTCGCTTTTCACAGGCTGGGCAATCTTGACTAGTGAAATGTGGCGGGACAGCAACGGTTATTTTGCCAAACTTCCAACCAAAATACTCTACCCATTTACGAAATTGAGTCCAACCTGCATCATTTATACTCTTCGACAATTTACGATTACGAACTAGATTTTTAACTTTTAAGTCTTCATAGACGATGCAATCGTTAGATGCACATACGCAACGTGCCAGTTTCTTGGCATGTTCTTCACGTTGCCTACTTACTCTTAAATGCTGCTTTGCTTTCGCTACTCTAGCTTTATGGTAATTGCTTGATTGTCTCTGTTGAGAATTTTTGACCATCAGTTTTCCCGACTTACCTTTGTTGGGATTTCGGTACTTTCTAGATAGTCTTCTGCCGAGTCGATTAAGTCGCTTCTCACTTTTCCGGTAGAACCTTGGATTTTCTTCTGTGTAACCGAAGTTGTCAGTATAGAAAAATTGGAGTCCAACATCTAAACCAATTGCTCTACCGGTTGGCTGCATATCTTCCTTGACTTCGATAGCAATTCCAAACTGTACATAGTAGCCATCGGCTCTACGGACTAACCGTACTCGTTTTATTTGCTCTGGCTGGTAGAAGTAGATATCTCTAGAACCAACTAACTTAACCCTGCCAATCTTGTTTTTGTCAGTAAAGGTAATATGTTTTTTGGTTGATTCATCTAGTTTCCAGCCAGATTTTTTGTATTCCACTGAGCGAGAATATTTCTTGAATTTTGGATAGCATTTTTTCCTTTTGATTTGCTGTCTTGTCGAGCGTTCCCTTGCGCCTGACGGCGACGCGGGGTCTCGACGCTTTTTGCAATTTTCAAAGAATCTAGATATTCCAGCCCAAGCTCGTTCAGCAGATGATTGTCTAGCAGTAGAATTAAGTTTGTCAGCAAAATCAAACTTTTTGGCTAAGACGGCACAATACTTGTTAAGGTCATATTTGTTAACGCCTTGATTGTCCATCCAATATCTAAGAGCTTTGTTTCTGACAAACTGACCAGTGCGTATAGCCTCGTCAATTGCCTGAAACTGATGTTGCTTTCCCTTAATTTTGTACTCAAGAACTATCATATTTTTATGCTACCAGAATTAGCACAAAATATATAGTTTCTATGTTGAATTATCTGACGCCAAGCTAATCCTTTAGGACAACTACTTGCGTTTTTAACTTCGATTCATCCCCAACTTGCTTCGCAGAAGATGGGGTATTCTCTCACAGTGGGATAATTTTTAAAAAATTAGCGGAAATGCTTTTTTCTTAACCAAATGATTACCTAAAATTTACAGGTTCATCAAGATCATTGCTTAAGATACTGGAGTTCTGTGAAGACTTGGGTGAAATGCAACTCCATTTTCTTGAAAAAGATTAGCAAATAGCAACTGGAAAAGTGGCTCTGATATTAATAATCCTTTTGGGAGCATTAAAACACTCGATCAGGAATCTGTTTATTTGTAACCAAGCAGATAAACAGAACAATTAATATTTAGTATGCATCGCAATCAGTCGTTAACTAGTTGTTATTGATCAATTTTTAGGCGTGAGGATTGAGTTTGAATTACGCCTGAACTATTTTGGCTTGCAATTAAGTCTGCACCTGCGATCGCAAGCGACAAATAGATTTTAATAACAATTGGCAAAAAATAAAATCATTTATGGTAAAGTAAATGACTATTACTATCAATTAGCTATCACCTAATTGATAGTAAATAACTTTTAAGTGTGAGGATTGAATTCGAGTTATGTCTAAATTATTTTGGCGCGCAATTAAGTCCGCACCTGCGATCGCCGTAGGTTCTCTATTAGTAGCAAACGCTTCATTTGCACAAGCAAATCCTGAAGCAAACGCTGTAGATCAGTCTCTTCAACAAATTAATCAATATCAAAATTCTGCTGAGAATTCTCTTTCTCAGGTAACTAACGTTAACCAACTCCGCGACGTTTCTCCTGCTGACTGGGCTTACGAAGCTCTACGTAGTCTTGTTGACCGTTATGGCTGTATTGCTGGGTTCCCCAACCAAACTTATCGTGGTAACCAAGCTTTATCTCGTTATGAGTTTGCTGCTGGTTTGAATTCTTGCCTTAACCAAATCGAGCGTTTAGTTGCTTCTTCCGAAGCTGTCGTTCGCGAAGATATCGACACTATTAGTCGTCTTACTCAAGAGTTTGAAGCTGAGCTTGCTACTCTTAGTGGTCGCGTTGACGATATCGAAAGCCGCACTGCTTTCTTAGAAGATAACCAGTTCTCGACGACTACTAAACTTAAAGGCGAAGTCATCTTTGCGATCGCC
>CALKUU010000314.1 GCA_937996665.1 uncultured Xenococcaceae cyanobacterium
ATTATAAAACATTTGTTTATGCAGAAGCTTTGAAATCACAAATTTGAAATCACAAAGGCGATCGCTATTTTAGTATTCCAAAAGATTTATGATTGGTAGACTAGGGAGTTTATTCCTTCCTTGTAAATCTTTTAATTCGATTACAAACGCAAAGCCTAAAATCTCGGCACCAATTTGATTGACTAAGTCAGCTGTAGCTCTAGCTGTACCACCAGTGGCGATTAAATCATCAACAATCAGAACCTTAGAATTGCTTGGAATAGCATCTTGGTGAATCTCTAGGCTATCTTGACCATATTCCAAATCATATTTGATGCTATGGACTGCTGCGGGTAATTTTCCTGGCTTTCTGACTGGGATAAATCCTGCATTCAATTTATAGGCTAGTGGTGTGCCAAAAATAAAGCCACGAGATTCAATGCCGACAATGTAATCTGGAACTAAATTGCTATCGATACATCTATTAGCTAAGGTGTCTATTGTATTTTTTAAGCCTTGTGCATCACTTAGTAAAGTTGTGATGTCGCGAAAAATAATCCCTGGTTTAGGAAAATTAGGAATATCACGAATTAAGGACTGGAGTTCCATAAATGTTGACTATCTTTAATGAGAGTAGTGGCTAACCATAATATCTATGGCATTATGGCAGCAGAAAGTCTATCATAGTCTTCTCTATACAAAAACAAAAAATTATTACAATTTAGACTTAATTTTAGAATGAGTCAATCCGTCAGTTTAGTTTCCGAGTCTTCTCTCTCTAGTGTTAACCACGTTGATATTTTAGATCGCTTAGCGAATATTTCTCTTGTTAATCAATATTGCTCTCCTAGAATTCAACAAAATATAGATTTGTTACTACTTGCTGTGGAGGCTTTAGAACTTGGTGCATCAGAAAAAATGTTGGCGTCAATTCATGATTTGAAGTTAACCGAGGTTATTTCTGGTCGGGTTGCTTTGTGGCGACTGCGTTGTAGTAATCCTTGGCGTCGTTCTTATACTAGAGAATTTTTGAGCGCCGATCAAGCTAAGGTTTTAGTCATTATTGCTACCTTAAGGGCTAAAGATTTAGAACCTTTAATTCGTCATCTGATTGACTCTGAGTATCAGATGAAAGAGAAAAACTTGCCGATTGAAAATCATTTTATGCTTTCTGAATATTTAGAAAGATTTAGAATCCATTTTCGTAGTCGGATGAATTCGAGAAGGACTAAGGTTGCTTCTTATATTGCTAATGAATCTGAGTTAAATGAACTTGCTTTGAATTTATTACAAAAGCTCTTGTTTTGTAGTGGTACTAAAGGGTTAGAAAGAATTTGGTTTAGTCTTTTTGATGGTGAAATTTAAACTTGTATTGTTCACTTATTTCAAAAACTGTATTTTATAAATAGCAACTTTTGTAGTATGAATATTATTAAACAATATGATCGTCCTAATTGCGTTTTAACTTTAGAAGGTTTTAATGAGAATTCATCTGCATCCCAGGATGATTTTGACGATGATTTTGGTTTGATTTCAATTTTGACTAGTGCAGAGTGTGTTTTTAAAACCTCTAATCAGAAGTTACAAGGGCATAGAACTTTTCTGGAAAATCTGGCTAGAGTAATTAATAATTATGCTCAAGAGCTTTTGAGTGGTTTGTCTCATTCTCAAGAAGATTTACAAGAATATCCAAAAATTAGTGTCACTGCTTTGGATGAAGCTAAGAAGTATAAAATTACGGTTGAAAATGATGATGATCAAGAAGTAAAAATGCAAGAAATAGAGCTTAGAAAAACTGAATTCTTTGATTTACTCGATGTTGTAGATCAATTTTATGCCGATTCAACAGCTCTTCCAGATGTTTCCTTAGAATTAGAGGTAGTGAGTAAGAAATTGCGTCAATCTGAGGAGCCTTTATCACAGAGAATGGTTCCTGTTGTCACTGGTACTTTAAGTTTAGCTTTAGCTGCGGGAATTTTGTTTGTTGTTCCTAATCCGAAGCCTAGTGATCTCGAACCTAGTGCTAATCCTCTTCCTGTTGAGGATATTCCTGCTGAAACTGTTCCGCTGGAATCAGATAATGGGAATAGTTCAGAGGAATAGTTTATTTGTTCGCTTGATTGAAAATTTAGCTCTAATTTTTGATTTTAGCTGTTGATATTGTAGGTTTTTTAGTGGTTAATTTATTTTAGTGTATACAATTTATCTAGTATCTAAATTTTTTACTTTTAGTCTTTAATTTAGTCAATTTAGTATTTGTCAGCGTTGATGTAAGTAAACTATTTTTTGCAAAAATAATTAAAATTTAAATTCATTTATTATTATTTTATTGATTATGAGAATTTAACTATCCAAAACTAGAATAAATAAGCAAATTTCTATTTTATTGAGTAATCCAATTAATATTTATTCTGAGATTTTTGATATTAATTTTTAAGTTTTGGTCTGTTCTATTTTGATGAGAGGAAACTATTCATGACATCTACCATCCCTAACTCTAATTTGTGTGAGTATAAACCAGGTTTAGAAGGTATTCCTGCAACAGAATCTAGTGTCTCTCATGTTGATGGTATTAACGGTATTTTGGAATACCGTGGGATTAGATTAGAGGAACTTGCTCATAAAAGTAGTTTTTTAGAAACTGCTTATTTATTAATTTGGGGAAATCTTCCTAGTGAGCAGCAACTGCAAGATTTTCAAACTGAAATTTTGTATCATCGTCGGATTAAGTATCGTATTCGCGACATGATGAAGTGCTTTCCTGAAACTGGTCATCCGATGGATGCTCTGCAAACTTCGGCTGCTGCTTTAGGACTTTTTTACTCGCGTCGTGCCTTAGATAACCCTGAATATATTAGGAGAGCAGTAGTTAGGCTTTTGGCAAAAATTCCGACTATGGTTGCTGCCTTTCATCAAATGAGAAGAGGTAATGATGCGATTCAACCTAATGATGATTTAGATTATGCAGCTAATTTTCTTTATATGTTAACTGAGCGATCGCCACATCCTTTAGCTGCCAAAATTTTTGATGTGTGTTTAACTCTTCATGCAGAACATACGATTAATGCGTCAACTTTTTCAGCAATGGTGACTGCTTCAACTTTGACTGATCCTTATGCGGTGGTTGCTTCTGCGGTTGGAACTTTAGCAGGTCCACTTCATGGCGGAGCCAATGAAGAAGTTTTATCGATGCTAGATGAGATTGGTTCGATAGAAAATGTTGCCGCTTATGTCGATGAAAAAGTTGCGGGTAAGCAAAAAATTATGGGTTTTGGACACCGAGTCTATAAGGTGAAAGATCCTAGAGCTAATATTTTACAAGGATTAGTAGAAGAGTTATTTGAGAAGACTGGTTATGATCCTTACTATAAGATTGCTTTGGAGCTAGAAAAAGTAGTTGAAGGAAAATTAGGTGCGAAAGGAATTTATCCTAATGTTGATTTTTATTCTGGATTAGTTTACAGAAAGTTGGGAATTCCCAGTGATTTATTTACCCCAATTTTTGCGATCGCTCGTGTAGCTGGTTGGTTGGCACATTGGAAAGAACAGTTAAATATGAATCGTATATTTCGTCCTACTCAGGTCTATACGGGTGGGCATAACATTCCTTATATTCCAATGTCTGAAAGATAGATCTGGGGTTGGCGAGTTTAAGAAGATTTAGGGAAGTATTTGGTTGATTTGGCAATTAAAAGCTCAATTTAGAGATTCCCAATCAGTAAATTGAGCTTTTATCATGACTGCTATTGGGAGTTTGTTCTTAATTAAGATTTTGAGAGACATTAATTACAAAAGTTTCAAGCTAAATCGGGTTTTTGAGATTGGTTTTGCTTGTTGAATTTTCCAAGATCTAGATATTTCGTGAGCATAACTAGTCTTGGTCTTTTGGTATTTATTTGCTGTTTTAGAATAAAGGATTAACTTTGACAACCAGAATGTTGTTAATGTATTCTACAATGTACTTAAACAACTAATTTGTTGTTTATCCTCAAACCCATAACACAAAAAGTTTTGAAGCCTATTTAAGTAATGGGTTTTCATAATTTTTAGCCTGATTTTACTTAAGAGCAACACTAATGAGCGAGACTATTCTTTCTATTCAGAATTTAACAGCTAATGTAGACGGAACTCCGATTTTAAAAGGGGTTAACTTAGAAGTAAAAGCAGGCGAAGTTCACGCCATTATGGGCCGTAATGGTTCTGGAAAAAGTACCCTTTCGAAGATTATTGCTGGGCATCCTGACTATGAAATAACGGGTGGTGATGTTGTTTACCAAGGACAAAGCATTCTAGAGCAAGAACCTAATGAGAGAGCTTTAAATGGTATTTTCCTAGCGTTTCAATATCCGATCGCCATTCCAGGAGTTAGTAATTTAGATTTTTTACGAGTTGCTTACAATGCTAAACGTAAACATCAAGGCTTAGAAGAGATTGACACCTTTGATTTTGAAGACTTAGTCGAAGAAAAATTAGAAATTGTCAAAATGAACTCTAGTTTTCTCGAAAGAAGTCTCAATGAAGGATTTTCTGGAGGAGAGAAAAAGCGCAACGAGATTCTGCAAATGGCAGTTTTAGATCCTACTTTGATGATTCTTGATGAAATTGATTCTGGGTTAGATATTGACGCTCTCAAGATCGTCTCAGAAGGAGTTAATTATTTGAAGACTCCTGACAAAGGACATTTAATTATTACTCACTATCAAAGATTACTAGATTATATCGAGCCTGATTTTGTTCATGTTATGCAAGCAGGCAAAATTGTTAAGAGTGGCGGCAAGGAATTAGCAAAAGAACTAGAGTCTCGCGGCTATGAATTTTTAGAAAAAGCTGCGATCGCCTAGATAAAAATTTAGTCAAGCAACTTACATCAGTAGGAATTATCTTGCGGATTGCTTGAATTAACCAACTAAATAATTAATTGATTTCACCCCATAAGTTTGCAGTAGATTATGACTCAGGTAAGTACAAATCCATCTCTTCAGCATGACCCTTTTGTTAGCAAAATCCTTGCTCAGCGTCCTGAGGCACCACTAACTCAATTGGATGAGGAAACTAGTAATTGGTTGCAAAATTTGCGAGAGCAGTCGGCATCTTGGGTATCTCGTTTAGCGTCTCCTACTAAGAAGGATGAGGAATGGCGATTTACCGATATTTCTGAATTGTTAGATTTAAATTTGGAGAATAGTCAGAAAAATTATTCCCATTTCCCAAAGCTAGACCAAGAAGATATTCACGTGGTTTTTGTAAATGGCAGTTATGCCGCTGATTTATCTAGTATTGAGGGTTTACCAGAAGGAATTTATGTTGGCAATTTAATTAACTTACCTGAAGCTTTTTGTAAGTATTTTCGTCCTTTTTTAGGTACTTTGCCAGGTAAGGAAGAAGTTTTTACAGCTCTCAATACTTCTAGTATTAGTGATGTAGCAATTATTTGGGCTGCACCTAACACAGTTGTTGACAAGCCTATCCACATATCTTTTATCTCGGTAGCAGAGGATCAAGTAACTTTTTCTCAGCCCAGAAGTTGGATAGTTGCCGAACAAAATTGCCAACTAACTATTGTTGAAGAGTATCAAGGGACTGGTACTTATTTCACTAATAGTGTGACTGAAGTTTTCTTAGGAGAAAATGCTCAAATAAATCAAACTCGTTGGCAGCATGAATCTGATACGGCCTATCATGTTGGGAAAACTGCGGTTAATCAAAAACAAGACAGTCGTTATACTCTCTCCGAAATTAATTTTGGTGGTAAGTTATCTCGCCATACTCCTGAAGTCCATCAGGATGGGGTACAAACTACTACTAATCTCAATGGTTTAACGATCGCCAAAAATGAGCAAACTGCTGATACCCATAGTGTTATTCAGCTTAATCATCCTCATGGAATTACTGATCAATTACACAAGTGTATAGCTGATGATCGTGCTCATACAGTTTTTAATGGCAAGGTATTTGTGCCTAAGCCAGCTCAGATGACTGATGCTAAGCAACTAAATCGTAATTTGTTACTTTCCTCGAAGGCACGAGTAGATACCAAGCCAGAATTACAAATTACTGCTGATAACGTCAAATGCTCTCATGGAGCAACAGTTAGTCAGTTACAGGCTGATGAAATTTTTTATCTACGTAGTCGCGGTTTAAGCGAAGATGATGCTCGTCAATTGTTAATTGATGCTTTTGTCAGCGAAATTATTGAACGAATTCCTGCCGATTTAACTCGCAAGAGAATTCAAGCCTGTTTATCTGATTAGCTATTGTTTTTAAACTGATCTAGCTTACCAATCTCTCTCGTTTTTAACCATTTATCATTAAGCCATCGGCAAGTAGCAAAAATGACCTTGATTCAAGAAAAGACCCTCGGAGATAAAGTCAGAAAAGATTTTCCTATTTTGCATCAAGACATTCATGGTCAGCCTTTAATTTATTTTGATAGTGCAGCTAGTTCTCAGAAGCCACAGCAAGTCTTGGATACTTTGCTCAATTACTATCAGCAAGATAATGCTAATGTCCATCGAGGAGCACATACCTTAAGTAATCGTGCTACTGATGCTTATGAGGGTGCTAGAGATAAGATTGCTCGCTTTATTAATGCTACTTGTCGAGAAGAAATTGTTTATACCCGTAATGCTTCTGAAGCAATTAACTTAGTTGCTTATACCTGGGGTCTGGTTAACCTCAATCAAGGTGATGAAATTATTTTATCGGTGATGGAACACCATAGTAATATCGTTCCTTGGCAAATTATTGCTCAAAAAACAGGTGCTGTTATTAAGTGGATTCAGTTAACTAAAGACGAGTCTCTTGATTTAGACAATTTTAAATCTCTACTTTCAGAGAAAACTAAACTTGTCTCAGTGGTTCATGTTTCTAATACTTTAGGGGTAGTTAATCCCGTTGCTGAGATTACACGTTTGGCTCACCGTCAGGGAGCGAAAGTACTAATTGATGCTTGTCAGAGTGTTCCTCATATGCCGATTGATGTTCAGGCAATTGGTTGTGATTGGCTAGTCGCTTCTGGTCATAAGATGTGTGCGACTACTGGAATTGGTTTTCTTTATGGTAAAAAAGCAATTTTAGAAGCAATGCCGCCGTTTTTGGGTGGTGGTGAGATGATCGATCAAGTTTATTTTGACCATTCTACTTATGGTGAGCTTCCCCATAAATTTGAAGCGGGAACTCCTGCCATTGGTGAGGCGATCGCTTTAGGCGCGGCGATCGACTATTTGAATGAGATTGGGATGGATAAGATTCATGCTTATGAAGCAGAACTAACTGCCTATCTTTTTAAAAAACTGGAAACAATTCCTAATTTACGTATTTATGGTGCTAAACCTAATTCGAAAGGAGAAGGAAGAGCAGCTTTGGCGGCTTTTAATGTTCCAGGAATTCATGCTAGTGACTTGGCAACCCTGATGGATCATGAAGGGATTGCAATTCGTTCTGGACACCACTGTACTCAACCTTTACATCGTCTTTTAGAGGCTTCAGGTAGTGCTAGGGCTAGTTTGTATTTTTATAATACTCGTGATGAGATAGATCGTTTTGTGGTTGTTTTACAAGAGACAATCGAATTTTTTACTAGTATGGCTTGATCTTAGATTGGATAATTTAAGGATTAATCATGAGTGATTTAAAAGTAGGGGCTGAAGTTAAACTTATTGCTCTGCCTGATTTTGTGAAAACTGCTGATCCGATGCCGATGTTGCGATCGCCAGATTTATTAAAAATTGGTGAGCAAGGTGTCATTATAGATCGTCGTCCTGGAGGTTATTGGGGAGTAAAATTTGCAAGTGGATCTTTTTTATTAGATAGTCAGTATTTACACCTAATTAATCAAGGTTAAATAAAAAAATACCCCAAGCACTTAAGCAGGGGTAATCATCCAAATAACTAAGGATAAATAATGGTTTCAATTAACATTAGTTTTATGTTAATTTGGACGAAATTTTAAGCTTCGCCTTCTACATAGACAAAGAATAGAACCATAGAAACGGCAAAAGCTACCATCCCAATAAAGGGAACCATAGCTATGGGAATCCAAGACGCTGCATAATCACCTATCATATGCTAATTTCCTATTTGTTTTTAAAACGTTAACATTTTGGATATTACTGCTAAGTTTACATTATTTGGTTAGTTATAAAGATTCTTAACAAAAAGCGAACTTGAACCAGGTTAGAGTAATGCTATTTAAAGGGTCTGTCAGGAGATTCTTGTCTTTATTCAAGGCAGAATTTACCCCGACTTTGTGAATATCATTTTGTTTTTTAAAACGAAACTGAGTTTACTTTGTAAAATAATTTTCTGGAGAAAACAATTCTTATGGATGCAATTCAACATGGTGGAGATCCTCAAGTTGGGAATCTAGCTACTCCTCTTAATTCTTCTGGTTTTAGTACTGCTTTTATCCGTAACTTACCTGCTTATCGTGCCGATCTTTCTGCATTTCGTCGCGGTTTAGAAGTTGGTATGGCTCATGGATATTTCTTATATGGACCATTTTTAGTTCTTGGCCCTCTTAGAAGTACTGAAATAGCTGAAGTTGCTGGTGTTCTCTCTGCTGTTGGTTTAGTTTCTATTTTGACAATCGCTCTATCTTTATATGCTAGTGCTATGGGTGGTTCACCTATTGCTACAGTTACCACTCCCGATATCCCTGAAGATTTGACAACTAAAGCTGGTTGGAGTGAATTTGCAGGTGGATTTTTTGTTGGTGGTTGTGGCGGTGCCGCTTTTGCTTGGTTTTTATGCTCCACACCCCACCTAATTCCTTTACAAGAAGTTGTTAAGGGTGTTTGGTCTTCATAATTTTATTGAAGAAAAATCTTTAATAGTTCTAATTTGAATTAGGAATAAAAGCTCAGAGATAACTCTGGGCTTTATCATTTTATTAGGTGATTAAATTTTTTGTTAATCATTTACTATTGATGACACATAATTTTTTGAGAGTAAAAATACTATGCATAAGGCTTCAGCTCTGATGAAGATCGTAAAATTTGGGCTGCGACGATCATTTATATCTTTATTAGCAATTGTTTTGTTTAGCTTCAGTTTGATTGCTCCTGCTTTAGCAACAGGTGTATATGACTTACCTAGCCCTAATACAGAAGAAATTTGGGTAGTCGATCAAGCCAAAGAAATTAGTTTGGCAACTCAAAACACTTTAAGTAGCAAATTTAAGGATGTGGCTAAAGCGACAGGGCAAGAAATTAGAATGGTTGCTATTCGTCGTTTAGATTATGGCGAGACTATTAATAGCTTTGCAGATGAAGTTTTTACTGATTGGTATTCTAATGAAGAATCTCAGGCTAATCAGACTTTATTAGTTATTGATACTCTTACCAATACAACCGCTATTCGTCGTGGTTCTCAGGCGGCCGAATTACTTACTCAGGATGCTACTGAAAGTATTGTTAATGAGACTGTTGGTTACAACCTTCGGGTCGGTAATAAATATAATCAAGCTTTATTGGATTCGAGCGATCGCTTAGTGGCTATTCTTTCAGGGCTTGAAGATCCAGGACCACCAGAGATAGAAGAAAATATTCAAGTTGAAGGAACTTTTACCAAAGCTGAAGACACTGATGCTGGTCAAGCATTTACTTGGGTAATTATTCTTTTAGTTCTAGCTACTGTAATTCCTATGGTTACTTACTTCTGGTACGTCTTATAAACTTAAACTGGGATTTATATAACAATGATTATGTTAAGTAGGTGCGAGTTTGCCCTACTTATTTTTTTGTTCTTTGACTGCGATTAACTATTTACTGCTAATTGCTGATGACCTCTATGAATTGGACTAGTAAACTTACTTGATGACTTGACTGTAGTTTATTGCTATAAATTGATTGAATTTAATCACAAACAAAATTTAAAAACGCTAGTATAGTTTGCGTTAGTAAAAATTAGAGTGGACAAAACCTAATCCTTGAGAACATAATTTAGTCACAGTTTAGTTATACGCTGAAATTTTGGCTGTTTTGATGATTGATTTGACTGTACATTTAACAAAAGTGTCGTTTTAGTCAAAATTTTTGTCGACTTTAGGAAACTTCAAATCCGAAGTTTTCGTCCCTCTCCATAAGGTGTATTTCAGTACTAATTTATAAATTTTAAAGTGTATTAAAACTACCCTTCCTGAGATTATTCTCTAAGCATCTTTGAGGAGCTATTGATTGTGAAAATTCGCTGGTTATTGTTGAGTTTTTTAGGAGTTATTATTTTTGGAGCTCCTGCTGATGCAGGTCAAATTGTATCTTGGGAATTTAAAAAAAATAAGAATCGCCTTGAGTTCAAGACTGATGAAGATGTTCAACCGCGAGCAAAACTAATTGCAAATCCTACTCGTTTAGTGATTGATCTTCCTGGAACTCAGTTAGGTCGGACAACGGTTAAAGAAAATTACTCTGGAGCCATTCGAGGATTTAGAATTGGTCAGGCGACTGACGATGTTGTTAGTTTCGTTGTTGAGCTAGCGCCTGGCTATGTT
Source organism: uncultured Xenococcaceae cyanobacterium (assembly GCA_937996665.1). Taxonomy (GTDB): domain Bacteria; phylum Cyanobacteriota; class Cyanobacteriia; order Cyanobacteriales; family Xenococcaceae; genus Hyella. The sequence goes on from CALKUU010000314.1 coordinate 10,469, forward strand.
TATGATCCGAAAAGAATTAAGTTTGTCGGTAAGTCTTCAACTAATTGGTCGGTAGATTTGCCTAGTCCTAAAATTGGTGATTTTCCTTCTTCAACAAAAACGAGCGGCAATGATGAACAAATTATTGCTCTTCCTATTTCTCCTAAAGCACTGCCTGGTAGAAGAGTTATTCGTCATAATCCTCTTCCTAATCGGAACTTACCAACTGTATCTCGTCCTCCTCAAATTAGTGCTTCTTCCTCTCATATAAGAACTACTAGTCAAGGTTTTGTTCTTAATATTGATGGCGATCGCAAAGATCGCATAATTCATAGTCGGAAAGGTGACGAGATTGTTTTTACTCTCAAAGACAAAAATTTACCTGCTGAATTACTAGATAAATCATTTGAAGTTGCAGAGCATGGGGTTCAGTCAATCAGTTTTGCTCAAAACAAAAGATCTCTGACTCAAGTAACCCTAAAATTAAAATCTGATTCTGCTGATTGGCGTGCTAGGTTTAGTGCTGCTAATGGTCTCATTCTAATTCCTGGTCGAACTATTGCGAAAATCGATAAAGAAGTTAAGCCTATTAATCGCAATACTTTATTAGCAACTATTAATGAAATAGACCTTGCTCAGGATGGGTCTCAATTATCAATTAGTAGTGATCAAGATGTAAAGGCTCGCACAGAATTTATTGGAAGAGGAACTTATAAGGTAACTATCAATGATTCTCAGTTAGGGGAGCCTTTTTCTGGACCACAACTTAGAGCAAATAGTCCGATTTCTGAACTGAAAGTGAAAGAAGAGGGTTCTAAGGTAGTTTTGCTAATTACTACGAAATTAGGAACAAGGTTAGGCAATATTGTTAACGACTCTAAGTTAGTTTCTTTGCCAGTTATTTCACCAAGAGCAGTATCGGTTAATGATGGCGGACGCTCTTCAAGAGCTAAAACTAAACCTTTAGTAATTATTGACCCTGGTCATGGTGGTCAAGATCCTGGGACAGTTGGGATTAATGGAGTTGTTGAAAAAAATATTGTTTTACCAATTTCTCTGGAAGTTGCTAAGGAGTTAGAAAAACAAGGAATTACGGTTAAATTAACTAGAAATAGAGATAACTTTATTAGTTTAGATGGCAGAACAGATTTAGCTAACAATTCTAATGCAGATTTGTTTGTGAGTATTCATGCCAATGCAATCAATCTTTCTCGTCCTGATGTTAATGGTTTAGAAACTTATTACTATAAGAGCGGAAGACGTTTAGCAGAAGTCATTCACTGGAATGTTTTGAATAGTGTAAATATTAAAGATCGCAAAATTAGACGCTCTCGATTTTTTGTCTTGAGACATTCAAAAGCCCCAGCAGTTTTGGTTGAAGTAGGATTTTTGACTGGACGAGAGGATTCTCGTAATTTGCAAAACTCTAATCATCGTAGCCAGATTGCCAAAGCGATTGCTCGAGGCATAGTACAGTATGTTAAGGAAAGTAGAATATAAGTATGTTTACTTATATTGCTTATGGTGATTTAATTATTCTCAATTAAGTTTCATTATTGGAATCAAAAAAGCAACTGTTATGACATCAATAATACAAACATCAAATTTACGTATCGGTCTTTTTGATAGTGGTGTCGGTGGATTAACAGTTTTAAAACAAATTTACGCTCAAATGCCTCAAGAGTCGGTAATTTATTTTGGCGATACCGAAAGGCTTCCTTATGGCACTAAAACACCAGTAGAAATTTTGCAGTATGTGCGTGAAATTATTAACTGGATGCTTGATCAAGGAGTCAAAATGATTATTATGGCTTGTAATACAAGCTCTGCATTGGCTCTTGAAAAAGTACAAGATGAATATGATATCCCGATTCTTGGTTTGATTTTGCCTGGAGCAAGAGCTGCTGTTAAACAGGGTAAGCGAATTGGAGTAATTTCTACTCAAGCTACTGCCGATAGTAATGCTTATCGAAAAGCAATTCAAGAAATAGATACTAATGTTCGAGTTTGGCAGGTTAGTTGTCCTGAATTTGTCATGTTAGTAGAGCAAAATCAGATTGATTCTGTGCATGCCTACGAAATAGCACTTAAGTATTTACAACCACTAATCGATGCGAATATAGATACCTTAATTTACGGCTGTACTCACTATCGACATTTGGAAAGGGTTTTCAAGAAGATCTTGCCATCATCAATCAACATCGTTGATCCTGCTGAATATCTCGTGATTGCGGCTAATCAAGAGCTGGAATTAATGGGTCTTAAAAGTACTCAGGTTAATTGTTCAACTCGTTTTTGCGTCAGTGGCTCTGATCGAGAATTTGCTGTTACAGCTCAGCAACTTTTATCAGAAGTAATTCAAGTAGAACAAGTTCAAGTTGCTAATTCTTGTTTACCAGGAAGAGATAATCTTTAAGAATTTGCTGAGGCTGAGAGAGTTTAAGTTGAGAGGTTAAAAGCAGCGATCGCTATTTTTAATAACTAGCTAAGGTGATCATTCATTCTTGGCAAGATTGAGGTTCTTGCGGTTGTAGCTCTTTTTTATGAGAATATTTTTGCTGGAAATTGGTCAGACAAGCTTGGGTTTTTCTGATCTAAGACTTTGCTATACCCATAATCTTTGTCCATATCTGGTTGATGAGTAATCTATATGCCAAGCAAGGTTTGAAAATTACCGTAGACTATGAATTATAGAGCTTTCAATCTAAATGATTAGCCTATTTTTTTTAATTAATTTACAGTAAAATTTTGCTCTTAGGTTAGGTTAGCTTAAAATAAGTACAATAATATGTAACCTTTCTTAACTAAAATAATTGCCAAATTTGGCGTAACAATGATAACTACTAGCTCTTTATTAGCACCTGTCGATGACGACTTACATATTCTGACTGAGAATCTCAAACAACTTGTGGGTGCGCGTCATCCTATTTTGAGAGCAGCAGCTGAACATTTATTTGATGCTGGTGGTAAAAGAATTAGACCCGCAATTGTTTTATTGGTGGCTCGTGCAATTAGTCACCATGAAAATAGTGGTAGAAATACAACTGGAGACATTACTGCGCGTCATCGTCGATTAGCAGAGATCACCGAAATGATTCACACGGCTAGCTTGGTTCATGATGATGTGGTAGATGAAGCTGATCTCAGGCGTAATGTTCCTACTGTTAATAGTCTTTTTAGCAATAAAGTTGCAGTTTTAGCTGGTGACTTTTTGTTTGCTCAGTCTTCTTGGTACTTAGCTAATTTAGATAATTTGCAAGTTGTCAAACTTTTATCTGAAGTAATTCGTGACTTTGCTGAAGGTGAAATTCTGCAAAGTATTAGTAGTTTTGATACTGATGTATCTTTAGAAGCTTATTTAGAAAAAAGTTACTATAAAACTGCTTCCTTAGTTGCGAATAGTGCTAAAGCTGCCGGGGTTTTAAGTGATGTCAGCGAAGAAATTGCTAATAACTTTTATGATTATGGTCGCAATTTTGGCTTAGCTTTTCAGATTGTTGATGATATTTTGGACTTTAATGCTTCTACTGAAGTTTTGGGTAAACCTGCTGGAGCTGATTTAGCTAGCGGTAATTTAACTGCTCCGGTTATTTATGCCATGGAAGAGAAGCCTTATTTAAAGGTTTTGATTGAGCGAGAGTTTTGTGAAGATGGTGATTTAGAAGAAGCGATCGCAATTGTAAATGATGGTAATGGCATTGCTAAAGCTAGAGAACTCGCTTTAATCCATACAGAGAAAGCACAAAATAGTTTGCTTGGTTTGAGTGTATCCGATTCAGCTAAATCTCTCAGAAAACTCACTGATTACAATCTTAGTCGTCTGTATTAGACTTGGGCTAAGTTTTCAGGTCAATCTTGATAGTTAGTAAAGGGAGTATCATTGTGTCTTCAAGACCAACAATTTTAGTCACTGGTGGTGCTGGTTATATTGGTTCTCATGCTGCATTAGCTCTTAAAAATGCAGGTTATGAAGTAATTGTTTTAGATAATTTGGCTTACGGTCATCGAGAAATTATTGAAGATGTTGTCAAGGTTGAATTGGTTGTTGGGGATACTAGCGATCGCAAGCTACTAGATGAGCTTTTTGCTACTCGTAATATTGCAGCGGTAATGCATTTCGCGGCTTATATTGCTGTTGGTGAGTCTGTAAATGAGCCTGGTAAATACTATACGAATAACGTTGCTAGTACTCTTAATCTTTTGGAAGCAATGTTAGCTGCTGGAGTTAATAAGTTTGTTTTCTCTTCTACTTGTGCGGTTTATGGGATGCCTAAAGAAATTCCGATGACCGAAAATCATCCCCATAATCCTTTGAGTCCTTATGCGGCTAGTAAGGATATGGTGGAAAGAATTTTAGCTGATTTTGATGTAGCCCATGCACTAAAGTCAGTTGCTTTCCGTTACTTTAATGCTTCTGGTGCTGACCCTAGTGGTTTATTAGGTGAAGATCATGATCCAGAAACTCATTTAATTCCTTTAGCTTTATTGACTGCTTTAGGTAAACGTAAACAGCTTTATATTTTTGGTACTGACTACGATACTCCTGATGGAACAGCAGTCAGAGATTATATTCATGTTAATGACTTAGCTGCCGCTCATGTTTTAGGTTTGGAATATTTGCTTAAAGGAGGAGATTCTCAAGTCTTTAATTTGGGTAATGGTAATGGGTTTTCTGTTAAAGATGTTATTGAAACAGCTAGAGAAGTAACTGGTGCTGAGATACCCGCTATTGAAAGCGATCGTCGTGCAGGAGATGCACCTATCTTAGTTGGTAGTAGTGATAAGGTTCGCAACATGTTGGGCTGGGATCCTCAATATGCTGATCTGACTAAAATTATTAGTCATGCTTGGCAATGGCACCAAAAACGACATAGCAAGTAAAAATGTTTCGATTGCTGGCACATCGTTACTGTTATCGATGTTGATTATGAGGATGGGAATTGATTAAATTTTGGTGAGACAAAAATATAAATCTTGGCTCGTTGTTACTAAGATCTTAGCTTTGTTGATTGTTGGGTGTCGCAACAATGTGACCACTCAATGTAATCTTATTGTCACAATTGCCAATGATACTAATCGGCAACTGAGCCAAATTACCCAAGTGGATCGATCAAGTAGTGTTCAAGATTCTCAGTCTTGGTCGCGAGCAATCACCATTTTTGATCAAGCGGCGGCTCAAATTGAAGCTTTGCAGATTAAAGATGAGCAGCTATTAGTGTATCAACGAGAACTAGCAGAGTTATGGCAAACTTATGCTCGAACTACTAATGATGCAATCGATGCTAGAGCAATCAAAAGTTTAGCGACTCTCACAAAAGCAAATAATGATACGCAAGAGGCAGATCAAAAGTTATTATCAATAACTAAGCAGCTTAATAGTTATTGTGGAGAATGATTTTTGTTCTATTTTTGTCTTAATTAGGTTAGTCTTTATAATTATTTATTGATACTTTTGTCATCACTAAAAGTTGTTGTTTTTTATATTTTCGTTCCTTTTTAAACTTAAGTGCTTATTTATATTTATTTATTTAAGTTTATATTTGTCATGATTTAGTTTAAAAAAAATTGCAGTTTCTCATTGCGATCCCCATCTCAAGATAGTCTTAAAAGTATAGTATATATTCTGAAATTATTTACTGGTAGTAATTTCAGCGCTTATAAATTAATTGCAAAAATTTAATTTATGGCTAGTTTTTATTGCTTTTTCTCATAAATATTACCAGTGAAATTCTCAAAATTTTTCTTTCAAGGTACCAATTATGATTACTGGAAAAGATCAAAATATTCGTAACGTTGCTATTGTGGGGCCTTATTCTAGCGGTAAAACGACCTTGCTAGAAAGTCTATTATTAGTTACTAAGACTATTAATCGTAAGGGAAGTATCAACTCAGGTAATACGGTCGGGGATAGTTCTAAAGAAGCTCGCGATCGCAAAATGAGCGTTGAGGTTTCGGTAGCTAGTGCTAATTATCAAGACACTCAATTTACTTTTTTAGACTGTCCCGGATCTATAGAACTAACTCAAGAAACCCAAAATATTTTAGTTGGTTCTGGAGCTGCCATTGTAGTTTGTGAACCTATTTTAGAAAAAGTTTTAACTCTAGCGCCTTTATTCAAATTTTTAGACGATTGGGAAATTCCTCATTTAGTATTCATTAATAAAATGAATCGGGCTTCTGTAAATTATTTGGAAATTTTACATGCTCTGCAAAAAGTTTCGTCACGACCACTAGTACCTCAACAATATCCAATTCATATTGATCACAATTGTGTTGGTTATGTTGATCTTATTACTGAGCAAGCTTATCGATATCAGTCTGACAATTCTGCTACGCCTATAGCTCTTCCTGAAGAATTAGCTATTGAAGAAAAAGCAGCTCGGACTGAGATGCTCGAAACTTTAGCTGATTTTGATGATGCTTTACTTGAACAACTAATTGAAGAAATTGATCCGAGTGAGGAGCAAATCCTTCAAGATTTAAAACAGGATTTGAGTGCAGATTTGATTGTGCCTGTATTTTTAGGTATTGCTGAATATGATTTTGGGATCCGTCCCTTATTAGCTGCTTTGGTTAAAGAAGCACCTGCACCAGATATAACTGCTGCTCGTCGAGGTTTTGAAGTTAAGAATGAAGGGAATGCGATCGCTCAGGTCTTAAAAACTTTTTATACTCCGCAAGGTGGAAAGTTATCTTTGGTTAGAGTTTGGCAAGGAATTGTTGTTGATGGGATGACTTTAAATAACCAGAGATTGAGTGGAGTTTATGATCTTCAAGGTGGTCATCAGCAACCTATTCAAAAAGCTCAGGTTGGTCAAATAGTCGCTTTGGGGCGATTGGATGGAGTTCATACTGGTGACACTATTAGCAGTGGTAAAGTTAAGCAGGAATTACCCAAAGCTGAAATTCTACCGCCTGTTTATGCTTTAGCAATTACGCCTCAAAAGCGCCAAGATGAAGTGAAACTCAGCACGGCAATGGGTAAATTATTAGAAGAAGATCCTTCTCTATATTGGGAGCAACATGGTGACACTCATGAAGTGATTTTATGGGGACAGGGTGAAATTCACTTGCAAATATCTTTAGATCGCCTAGCTCGTAAGTACAATTTGCCAATGCAAACTGAATTACCACAGGTTGCTTATAAAGAAACTATTCGTCAACAAGTTAAATCTCATGGTCGCTATAAACATCAAAGTGGTGGACATGGTGCTTTTGGCGATGTTTATCTAGAGATCAAACCGCTTGATCGTGGTGAAGGGTATCATTTTCATCAAAAGATTGTTGGCGGGGTAGTTCCTAAACAATATATTCCTGGCGTGGAAATAGGAGTCAAAGAATATTTGGCTCATGGTCCTTTAGGATTTCCAGTCGTGGATGTTGATATTACCTTGACTGATGGTTCTCATCATTCGGTTGATAGCTCCGAGCAAGCTTTTAAGCAGGCTGCTCGTTTAGCTATGGTTGAAGGGATGCCTCAATGTAAACCTGTTTTGTTAGAACCCTTATTAGCTGTTGATATCTCTGCCCCTACTGACTTTACTTCTAAAGTCTTGCAATTAGTGACTAGTCGAAGAGGACAGATTTTGGGTTATGAATCCCTAGAAAATTGGCAAGGTTGGGATCATACTAATGCTTATCTTCCTCAGGCTGAAATGCATAATTTTATTGTGGAGCTGCGATCGCTCACTTTAGGTGTAGGCTTTTTTACTTGGCGATACGATCATCTGCAAGAAGTTCCTGCCAAGTTAGCTCATAATGTTTTAGCTACTGCTAAATAGTTGGCTAAAGATTATTGATAGTCTTGGGTATTTATTAGGTAGAGGCTTTTACCTCAATTGAAGCCTCTACTTTTTTTGGAAAATGATGTTTTACTACAATAGAAGTATTAACAAACAACTATTCTGTAAATTTTACTGATCTGGTGAGAATTTTAAACTAATTAAGTATTAATTTATACATCGAATAGTTAAATATTTAAGGCAATATATATTCATGATTTCTTTTTCCTCATCCAATTTAATGAAAAAATACCTGACACTTCTTGGTGTGGCAGTAGTAAGTGCGATTTCGCTGATAGCTTCTCCTGTTAATGCTCAAGAAGCTGTTGCTGCAAGCACCCAGGAAACTGTAACTGATTATCGAGGTCTTACTCCTCGTAAGTTGATTAGTCTTGGTCGTCATGGCAGGTTTAAAGCTCAAGGTATTCCTGGATACAGTCGATTTGGTAGTGCAATTCGTTCTGGGAAAGTAGATGCTCAGAAACTAGTTGCTAGTGCGGTTGCCCAAAACCGTTTGCCTGAAGAGGCTTTGCAAGACGTTGAATTTATCAACAGTGTTAGTAGTCACTTGAACGCTGGTGGTTGCGGGACAAATTAATGTCTTGATAATTGCTTAACTGTTTTTTCAGTGATTGTTTGTTATTTGTTTTTCTTAGTTAATTTAGTGATCGCTTTTTTCTGACTTAAAGGTTGGAAGCGATCGTTTTTTTTGACCTACAGTTAACATGGCGAACCGTAACTAAACTATTTTCACCCTACAACCCCAAAAAGTTTTACCTTTAAGTTAAGACAATCATCTTTTTAGGAACTACGTGACTACTTTCCTCGCTTCTCAAACCTTACTCAAGCAACCAGCTAAACTTGAAGCTCGGCTCAAAGAAATTCCTACTTCTCCAGGGGTTTACTTTATGCGTAGTGCCAGTGGAGATATTTTGTATATTGGTAAATCAAAAAGGCTGAGATCAAGAGTCAGGTCTTATTTTCGTAATTCTCAAAAGCTGAGCGATCGCATTGCCATGATGGTACATCAAGTAGCTGAGATCGAATTTATTGTCACTGATACTGAAGCTGAAGCTTTGGCACTAGAAGCCAACTTAATTAAAAAGAATCAACCACACTACAATGTTCTTCTCAAAGATGATAAAAAATATCCTTATCTCTGTATTACTTGGTCAGAAAAATATCCTCGCATTTTTATTACCCGTAAACGCAGAGTAGGCAAGGCTAAAGACCGCTACTATGGCCCTTATGTAGATACCCGTTTGTTGCGCTACACAATGTACATTATTCAGCGTAACTTTCCTCTGCGGCAGAGGCGTAAACCCTTATTTAAAAACCGTCCTTGTCTTAACTACGACATGGGAAGGTGTCCAGGAGTATGTCAGGGTTTGGTGTCTCCCGAAGAATATCATCAGGTAATGCAAAAAGTTGCCATGATTTTTCAGGGTCGTACTGATGAGCTAGTAAATAGTTTGCAAGTTCAGATGGAAAAGGCTGCTGAGGAGTTGGAATTTGAAAAGGCTGCCCAGTTGCGCGATCGCATTGAAGCCCTGAAAAGACTAAATGCTGATCAAAAAGTATCTCTACCCGATGATACTGTTTCTCGTGATGCGATCGCCCTAGCTGCTGATGATAAGCACTGTTGTATTCAGTTGTTTCAAATTCGGGCAGGTAAGCTGGTTGGCAGGTTAGGATTCTTTGCTGATGCTGGCTCCGGAACTTTAGGCGAGATCTTACAGCAAGTTTTAGAGCAACATTACACCAGAGTTGAATCTGTGGAAATTCCCACTGAAATCGTGATTCAACATGATTTACCCCAAGCAGAAATTCTGACTGAATGGTTGAGTCAACAAAAAGGTCGCAAGGTTAGTTTGCTAGTTCCTCAGAGACAAACTAAGGCTGAGTTGATTGAGATGGTGGAAAAAAATGCCCAGTATGAATTAGAACGTACTCAAAGAATTAGCGATCGCAATAATCAAGCTTTATTAGATTTAGCTTCGATTCTTGATTTGCCAGAATTGCCCAAAAGAATTGAAGGTTATGATATCTCTCATATTCAGGGTTCTAATGCTGTGGCTTCTCAGGTGGTTTTTATTGATGGCGTCTCTGCTAAGCAGCATTACCGTCACTATAAGATTAAAGACCCGACAGTTACTATTGGTCATTCGGATGATTTCGCTAGTATGGCAGAGGTTATTCAACGCCGTTTTCGTAAATATCAGCGAAATTCTGAGACAAACAATGTTGACCAGAATTATTTTGAGCGAGATCAGAACTTTCCTGATTTAGTCATGATTGACGGGGGTAAAGGTCAGCTATCAGCAGTGGTTAAAGTTCTTGAAGAGATGAATTTACTTCATGTTGTTAAGGTTGTTAGTTTGGCTAAAAAACGTGAAGAGATCTTTTTACCAGGAGAGTCTAAACCTTTAGATACTGAAGCAGAACAGCCAGGTGTTCAACTTCTGCGAAGAGTTAGAGATGAATCACACCGTTTTGCTGTAAGTTTTCATCGTCAACAACGACTCAAAAGTAGTAGGCGATCGCGCTTAGAAGAAATTCCTGGTTTAGGTTTCCAGCGTCAAAAACAATTGTTAGCTCATTTCCATTCGATTGACTATATTCGGGAAGCATCACTTAAGCAAATCAAGGAAGTGTCAGGGATTGGTGAAAATTTGGCTTTAGAAATTTATCAATACTTTCATCCCAGTTAATTTTATTTATCCTAGTGAATTTTTTTAATCGACTTAGTTGATCACAGTTTCTTTTTGTTGAAATATTAAGTTTAATGAGGTATTAACCAGGTAAACCATTCATGATTAATATTTCGCATAATTGAATAACTGATGATTATCAGACTAATACTTATGATTTTTGCTTGATTCCACACAATTTTTGGTAATTTTATGTGCCACCACAGTTGGAAGCTGATGGCAATTAGCCAGTAAATTAGATAAGGCAAAACGATAAATATTAATGGATTTAAAGCCCAGGCAGCTTTAATATTGCCATGAAGTATTTGATGCAATCCTCTTAGGGTTCCGCAACCAGCACAATAGAAACCTCCTAATTTTCTAGTCAAACTTGGAGGATAAATTTCTGAAGAAGTAGCGGGGTCAAACGAGTACAAAATTGTGCTTCCTATGGCAACAAAAAAGTAGCTAGATAGCAAGACCCAACGAAAATCATGTAATTTCTGCAAATTTAAGTTCCTAAATTGGGAATTTTTAAAAATGGGTTATGGTGGTCATGTTCTTAAGACTGTAACTTCATTGTAAATATATATTAATTAATACAAGCTATGACTAACGGTAATAGTAATGACTCAAGTAGTAAAAAAATAGCTGCTGGAATTTGTGGGATCTTGCTAGGTTGCTTTGGCGTTCATAAATTTATTTTAGGCTACACCACGGAAGGTTTAATTATGCTGATTGGTGGTATTGTTGGCGGTCTAATTACCTGTGGAGTTGGTTCGATTGTTATGGGAGTAATCGGCTTAGCTGAAGGTATTATTTATCTGACAAAATCTGATCAAGAGTTTGAAGATATTTATATCAATAACAGTAAAGGTTGGTTTTAAAAAATGGTATTTCAAAGTAATTTCTTCAAAAGATTATTTTTTGCAATAAGTGGAGGAGCTTACTTAGTTATTTTGTCTACTTTGCAGATTAATCCCGTACTAAAAAGTTATGTGGTTTTGTTACCTTTGCAAATGGTGGCACTAGTCTATGGAGTTTATTTGATTAGAAAGAATAAACAATCAGATTCTTGGGGAAATATAGATATTGACTGACACTAGATAAGACTTGGCTTTTTGTAAAATTTCGCTCTTTAATTGATTTGCGAGTAATTTTGCATGGCTGAGAAACAAAGAATCATTGTTTTTTGTTGATTAACTATCTTGAGCGCAGCGAAAACCTGCAAATATTTGTCTCACCCAGGGGTGATACCAATTGCGAAAACTAGCTCTCATTGCCCAAGTCTGAGTAACATAACTGCCTCCTTTTAAAACTCGATGCTGATTGTCAAAGTAAGCTTTCGAGTAACCTGCATAAGGAAAACTGGAGAATTCTGAATAGGGTTGAAACCAAGAACTAGTCCATTCCCAGACAGTGCCGAGCATGGCGTAGCAGCGATTATCAGGATTATTTGGTGAGGATTTTTGAGCTGCTTTTTCCCATTCTGCTTCGGTGGGTAATCTTTTACCTACAAAATTGGCATAAGCGTCTGCTTCGTAATAACTAACTCCACAGACAGGATAATTATTATGTTCTGGAAGAGTTGACCAATATAGAGGATGAGTGAGTTGATTGTTTTGTAGCCATTGCCAACCTTCATGAGACCAATACTGTGAGTTTTGATAACCTTGGGAATTAATAAATTTTTGATATTGAGCGATCGTTACAGGATAAATATCAATCAAATAACTATCTAAATAAACTAAATGAGCTGGTTTTTCGTTATCTTGAGCTTGAATATCATTGCTACCCATTAAAAAGTTTCCAGCAGCAACCTTAACCATTGTTGATTCAAGCTGCTCACCTGGATAGCTATCTGACAAGCTAATAGTCTTTGAAGAGAAGAATTGGTCGAGTTGTTGTAATTTTTTGATAATCGCAATTGTTTCACTATGTTGTGATTCGTGCTGAATTAACCACCACCACAAACGCAATTGGTCATCAAGGTTGGCAGTTGCTAAATAATCAAGAGTCTTGAGTCTAACTGTCTTTAAGTAAGTCTGGAGTTCAGCTAAGGGTGGTAAATTTTGTCTAGCTTTTTTTGGTAAACCATCTGCGGCAAATAAGTTTTTATATTCAGGAAATAAAGGTGGGAATCCTGCTAATTTTTCTAAAATCCAATATGCTTCGGTAAAAGCAATATGACCAAGATGCCAACCAATGGGACTAAAGTCGGGATGTGCTTGTTTGGTTAAATTTTCGTAGTCAGTATTGTACGTTAATAATGACGTATATCTGCGACATTCTTCTAGAGCTTGGCTAATTTCTGATTTAGGGGATTGGATTGATGATGATTTCAAGGTCTTGATTGACTAGTAAAATACTATTTTCAGGACAACTATGCCATTTTCCCTCGAACATTGGTTCTGAGGCAACAATGACGGCATCAGGATATTCTGGACTATTTTTAATCCAATAAAGACTAGGTTGATAGGCTCGGTTACTATAACGAGAAGCAATCAGGCGATCGCCATCACTAATAATGACATTGGCAGAAAAGTCGGTTTGGTGAGTAAGAGCTAATTGAGTTAAATGTAGTAGTGCTTGTTCAACAGCATTTTCTATTGCTGATTGACCAAGACTGTGAATATCTTGTTGATGTAAATAGCTGAGAATTAACGCCCAAATATGTTCGGAATCTGTATTACCTTGAATTGCTTGATAGGTAATATCGTTCAGTTCTCGACGGATTCCTCGGTAAAGTTTTTGACGAAAATTGTCGATATAGCCATTATGAATGAAGAGTAATTTTTGATCTGTAAACGGCTGACAGTTGATTAAATCAACAGGTAAACCTGGTGTTGCACTACGAACATATCCTACAAAGCATCGTGATTTTATATATCTAGCTATGTGAGGTAAATTAATATCGCTCCAAATAGGTAGGGTATTTTTGTAGGTATAGGGACAATCTTGGTTTGAGAGGTGATGCCAACCAATACCAAATCCATCAGCGTTAACAATTCCTGCGGTCATTTCTTGAGGTTGATAACTTTGAACAACTAGAGAGTGTTGTGGTTGAAACAATAAGTTATCTAATTGAATGGTTTTGCCTACATAAGCGAGTAAACGACACATTAATTTTGGGCAAATCCTGATAAGTTAACTTTCTTATAATAGTGCCTTTAATTTCTCTAGCGGTAGCCCAGTACGCTTTCTCAAATTAGGAAAAGAATTAAAGGCTCCTTTGAGAGAACGTTCCTTGATAATAATTGCTGCAACTTCTGGTTCTAGATTGCAGTCAATTAATTCTTGCTCGGAATAGCTATTGCACTTTCGCCAAGAGGATTGAGCTTCTTTGTTGATGTCGTAACTAAACATCACTCTTTCTTCTAGTTGAGCAAGATAAGTATCAGGAATTCCGGCGATTTCTAAGAGTTCTTCTACATGGGTAAAAATATGACCTTCGAAACGGGCAGATTCGATTTCATTGGCATAAACAATCGGTAAATTTAAGCCATAAACAAGATCATCTTTAGAACAACTATTAATATCTATCTTGCTATCGCCACTTTTTTGACTAGTGGGCAATAAATTAGTTGCTGTTGTTTGCTGATTAGGTAGTTTGGGATATTTACTAATAGCTTCTTGATACTCATCTTTTAAAATAAAGGCGATCGCAACTTGAGTAAGCCAAACAAAACCAAACAAGTGGCTAGAGCTTGAAGCCAAAATTAAACCCAGAGTAGTCGTAAAAAGTCCGGCATAGACCCAAAAAAAATGTCTAATTTTTTTGCCAGCATAGATAACTCCTAACCCTCCTATATAAGGAATTAGGGCAAACCAAAACCAACCAGGATTTTTTTTACTCATCAGCAAACTATCTTGTTTAATGCCACAAATACTTTTGTTTATAATATTTGTGTTTAGATAGAATCTAACAGTTTTCTGCGCTTAGATTCATATTCTTCAGCAGTAATAATGCCATTATCATAAAGTTTTTTGAGATCAATGATAGTTTTGGTGACTTCCTGTGTTGATCTATTGGGCAACACCTGAATATTCTTTTGATGATCAAATGTATTAACCTGTCTGGCACCATTAAATTTTAAGTTGAAGTCTCGCTCTGACATAAATAAGAGACCAAGAAATTCAAAAAACGTCAGAACCATGGGAATACCAGTCCAACTAAAAACAAAATAGAGTATGCCAGCAAAGTTTTCTCCTAAATAAAATTTGTGTAAGCCAAATGCACCACCAAAGAAAGTTATTAGAAGAGCGACAATTCGATTTCTCATAATTATTTTTTATTTAAAAAATTATGGGATTTCAGATTTTCTTTTGATTTTCTGAAAAAGTTTTGTTTGCGAATGAATACATAAATAATTACGATTCCCAACTGTATTTCTAAGAGGGATAAGTAATTTTTAATTAAATAGTTTCCTGACAAATTAGCATTTGTATATATAGCCAGAAGACCCAATAACCCGTAAAAGATGTACTGCCAAGATTTGCCTGATTTAATCGTTTTGGAGAGGTAATTCGGTTTTTGCATAATGATTTTAACAATTGCAAGGTTCAGGATTCGAAGGTGAGGATAGGTTGTATACAAAAAATTTATAAAATCCTAAACACTGAATTCTCTATATTGTAGCTAATCTGATTAAGCTAATGTCGATAATATTTTGGATCTTATCGATTGGATATGTAGCTTGATTAGATAATCACTTTAAACTCTTCTTAAAAACATCTGCTCATCAACCGATTACAATAGTGGTTAAAAGACTAATTAATCAACTATTTTCGCGAAAAAATAATAATTTATGGCTGCTGCTGTCCTGATCGAAAATCTGCAAAAAAGCTACGGAAATGTTCGAGCTGTTAAAGACATTTCTTTTGCTGTTCAATCCCAAGAAATTTTTGGATTGCTAGGTCCTAATGGTTCGGGTAAAACGACTACTCTTCGTTGTTTATGCACATTGTCAAAACCTGATCTTGGTAAAATTAGTGTCGGCAATGTTAATGCGATCGCTAATCCTAAGGTCGCAAGACAAAGGTTAGGATATATCGCTCAAGAAGTAGCGATCGACAAAGTTTTAACTGGCAGAGAATTATTAAGGCTGCAAGCTGCTTTGTATCATATTCCTAGAAAACTAATCGACCCAAGAATTGATCAACTTGTTCAAGCTTTGGGCTTAGAAGATTATGCAAACCTTAAAACAGGTACTTATTCTGGCGGGATTCGCAAGCGTTTAGATTTAGCTGCTGGGTTATTGCATCAGCCAGAAGTCTTGGTTTTAGACGAACCAACTGTGGGTTTAGATATTGAAAGTCGCCAGTTATTGTGGGATTTTTTAAGGCAATTGAAGTCAGCAGGAACTAGTATTTTGCTTACTAGTCACTACTTAGAAGAAGTAGATGCTCTTGCTGATCGGCTTGCCATTATTGATCAAGGTCGGGTTATTGCTGAGGGTACTCCTTCTGAACTAAAAGACCAAGTTGGTGGCGATCGCGTAACTTTAAAAATTCGTGAATTTACTCCTGACCAAGAAGCCGAACAAGCGAAAGATATGTTGTCGAGTTTACCTTTTGTCGATAGTGTTTTGGTAAATAATGCTCAGGGAAATTCTCTTAACTTGATAGTTAAGTCAAATACTAGAGTTTTGACTCAAATAGAACAGTCTTTAACCAGTTTGAATCTTCCTACGTTTAGCTTGGCGCAGTCTCGTCCTAGTTTGGATGATGTTTACTTAGCTGCTACGGGTAAAACCCTGATGGATGCTGAGATTGCTGCTTCTAGTAGTAGAGATATGAAGAAAGAAAAGAAACAACAGATGAAATAGTTATTTTATTTGCTTAAAATTAGTAGTGAAATCTATACCCAATCAATAATTTAATTAATAAACAGGATTATTAGAATATGAGTTCTTCATTTAGATCTAAATCAATAGATTCGATCTTAGCCCCTAATCCTGATCTTTATGAGCAATCTGCTAGTGATAGTAATTTTCTTAAAGATTTTGGACAAGAAACTTTAGCTTTAACTAAACGTCTATTTATCCAGTTGCAGCGTCGTCCTTCAACCTTAGTTGCTGGAATTATTCAACCTTTTATGTGGTTGGTTTTATTTGGCGCTTTGTTTAGCAAAGCACCACAAGGTTTGTTTGGAAATGATTTAAACTATGCAACTTTTTTGGCTCCTGGGGTGATTGTTTTTACCGCTTTTTCAGGAGCGCTTAATGCTGGTTTGCCGATCATGTTTGACCGCGAGTTTGGTTTTTTGAATCGCTTATTAGTTGCGCCTCTAGCTTCTCGCTATTCAATTGTTGCGGCTTCTACGATTTACATCATAACTCTTAGTTTTATTCAAACCGCTGTGATTATTGGAGCCAGTGCTTTTGTGGGTGCAGGGTTTCCTTCAGTGATGAGTTTATTGGCGATCGCCATGATCGTTTTTTTAATTGTTCTTGGTGTAACTGCCATCAGTATGGGACTAGCATTTGCTTTGCCAGGACATATTGAATTAATTGCGGTTATCTTTGTCACCAATTTACCCTTGCTATTTGCTAGTACGGCTTTAGCCCCTCTAGAGTTTATGTCTAAATGGCTACAGGTTATTGCTAGTTTGAATCCCCTTACTTATGCGATCGAACCAATTCGCTATATTTATATGAATAGCAATTGGTCAATGGATAGTATAGTAATGCACAATCCTTGGTTTGCTATTAACTTTATGACTATTGCAGTTATTTTGTTGGGTTTTGACGCTTTAATCCTGCTTGCAATTCAACCTTTACTCAAGCGCCGTTTTACTTAAAAACTATCTTGTTTCTCAGCCTTACAACTTAATTGTTAGCTTTGAAAAGTTGAACTTTCATTTTTAGTTTAAAATGTGCTCATTGGGTTGTTTTTATTGTCAAGGTTTCAGTTACTTGACTAGAAACTAAAATTCGCTAATTTTTCTAGCTGTCTTAGAAATTTGCTGTTACTTGTTTCCGCTTTAAATTTTATAAGTTTCGAACTGTTATCATTATGAATAATTCACTTGCTAAACTAATTACTGTTCTGGGATTGACTATTCCGCTTGCTTTTGGTGCCTGTAGTCTAGCCAGTGCTCAGTCTTCTACTTTCGATGGTGCGAATGATCAATCGAATGAAAAAGATGGTCTTTTTGGTGATAGTACCTTAGGTATTAATCCTCTCGATCTCATTCATGAATACAATTTGCGTAATGGTCGTAGTTCCGCAGAGTTTGGTGAAGAGTCGGGAACACAAATTCAAGATTCGGCTGCTGAATTCAGACGTTTACAACAAGAGAGAATTTTAGAGCAGACCCAAGGTAATTCAGAAGTTCTAGATTAAATTAATTACCTTATCTATATTTATTGATAGTTATAAGTGCCAAGGAGATCTTCATTTTCAGAACATGAAGATCTCCTTGGTTTTATTTTTCGATATTGACTCTGTGAGTGATCATCGTGATTCCATCTCCTCGGACAACAATTGCTGAAAGCCAATGATTATCGCTTAGTCTTGGTGCTGTGACAACCTTAAAAATTCCCCCTGCCGATAAAGGTTGTAATTCGAGAGTGCTAGGTTTGAGATATCTGCTACTAGCTGTTCTTTCCTCTAGAGCTGCACCTAAAAGAACACTACCTTCTAACGGCTCATTAACAATCGTGTCGAAGTTGTATTTTTCTCCTACCTTGACTGTCTCTGGCAAGTTGACTGTTACTTGAGGTGGATTTTCTCCTGAGAATACTTTTGTTTGTTCTGAAATAATATCTTGGCGGACTAATTTTTGGTTACGAAAATATTGACGAGATTTTAAAACGGATTCTAATTTTCTGCTGTTACCGTTGTTATTTTGGATGCCTGTTATGGTTGTAGTTGTTTCTGCAATGAGTTGACCTTTGCTTTTTTCCCAAGAATTTATTTGGGTACTATAAGTTAATTCTGAATATTGATCCCAAACTTTTTTTAAGGCAGTTTTGATTGAGTTTTTATTGAAGCCATCACTATTGGTGAAGCTAGGATCATAGTAACTAATAACTTTATCTAAGTTTTTGTCATTAGCTGCGACCTCAATTTTGGCGATCGCATTTTTTAAATCTGTGGGGATATTTTTGGTCTCAGCAGTGGCTATATTCTGAATGCTGCTTGCTGCGATTATTGAGATTAAGCAGGAAGCTGCTATTTTTTTGATTTTGTTAGTGAATTGATTTACTTGTCGAGATTTAATGAGGTTTTGAGTAGATAAAGTCATACAGTGTATTTTTCCCGCTAAAATTAGGTAGTTAATTTAGTTTTTTTGCTTCTCGACATAATTTCGACTCAAGAATTTTAGGTAAGCTTTATCTGAAAATTACTTGAATGTAGGTAAAAGGATTTTTCTTTATTAAATCTTGATTTTCATTATATTTAAAGTTTACAGAATTAGCATAGAATTATGTTATCTAATCATTTGTGGTGTTCTTGAGTTTTTGATTTACTCAAATAAGTTATTTCTTAGTTGAAAATTTGGGTGTTGCTTTGAATATAAGGGCTTAAAACCGAGTAATTACTGATAACTTTTAAAAAGTTTGCTTTTATAATCAGGAAGATAAGCGAACTTTTTAAAATCATTATTTATTTCTTAATAGTTCTTTATATATAAATAAGTTTATATTTTTTGTACACCATGAAATTGTCTAGAGCAAATTGGATTTTAGGTGTCTCTGCAATCTTTTTTGCTAGTGCTTCTCCAGCATTGGCAAGTGAAGTTGAAGTTTCTCAAGTTGA
Organism: uncultured Xenococcaceae cyanobacterium; assembly: GCA_937996665.1. Classification (GTDB taxonomy): domain Bacteria; phylum Cyanobacteriota; class Cyanobacteriia; order Cyanobacteriales; family Xenococcaceae; genus Hyella. The sequence goes on from CALKUU010000314.1 coordinate 29,685, forward strand.
AGTTTTTCCATTTTCTGATCAACCTACTATTTTTTCTGCAAAAACATTAACTGGTCAGAGTGCTTTTGTTCTTGATCCAGAGTTTCAGCTCCAATCACAAAAATTTGATTATTCTCTCTCGATTGAAGATAAAAATTATGTTCAAAACTTGTTAGCGAAAGATGCTTGGAAACTTAGTGTTGATTCTTCTATCACTAATACAGATTTTGTTGATAAACAAGTAGTTGCTCTCAAAAAAAAGCCTTATTTTTATGATGATCTTGATGAAGACATCATTATTGGTAAACATAATACTTTTTGGGGTACTAGTAATAAGCAAAAATATTGGGGTTTGACGACTGTTAAAACTTGGGGATCAGAATCAGACGCCAATATTAATACTTTTAAAAACAATGCTAAACACTCTTCTCCTTTACTAGCTCCAGGTGCTTCTGCTTTAACTATTTCAGGTGGTAGAGCTAATGGTTTAGGTAACTCGAATACTTTGGTAGAGGAAGTAGATGATTTACAGGGTGGTGTTGCTTTTCATCAGAGTGTCGCTGAGGATGTAACTGTTGGGGTCGGTTTTGTCTTTGAAGATTCTTTATCAGGTTTTAGCCAGTTTACTTATCAACCTGAAGATTTACCTTTACAGACGACTGTTTCTTTTCTTCATGATGGCGATACCTTAGAATTTTACTCTCATCTAAAACTGCAACCATCAAAAAAAATAGTTCTTAATTTTTATGGTGATCATTTAGATCAAAAGTTTGATCTAAATTGGGGTTTAATTTCTGGTCTTACTTTGACTGCTGATGGTAATAGTGCGACAGAAGTTTTACGAGCAGGGGCAAAAGTTGTTGTGAAACACGATAATTTTTCTTTTTTGGCAAAGGCGCAAGTAGATAATAATAACGATTTACAATGGCAACTTAATTCTCAGTTAGGTCGTTTCAAAGTGAACTATGCTTCCGATAAATTAAAAACTAATACGGCAGTTACTTTTGATGTGAATGATTTAGAGAATTCAGAGTTTCAAGTATCTTTGTTTTTTAGAAATCAAGCTCGCTACCGCCATACAATTGACGATAGTTTAACTGTGTGGGGGTGGAATGTTCATTCTGCGAATCAGATAGCTAAGAATCAAAATTTGTGGGAAATAGATTTAGGGTATGGTGTTGGCTCAGCAGGGGATGGAGCGATCGCTAATGTCAGTGCAGCTCTTAGCTCTGCCTTATCTCTTAAATTGAGCTACGAAGAAATTTCTTTAGTTGGGGATGGAACCAACATCAAATTACAACTTAGCTCTTTTTAATTTGAATTTTTGAGTCACGCTCAAGTGATTACGAATTTTGTAATCCTAAAACTTTGCTTGTTTCTGGTTAATTATTTTTGCTCATTAAATCAGTAAATTTGTGAAATAAGTAGTCGGCATCATGTGGTCCCGGACTAGCTTCTGGATGATATTGAACTGAAAAGAAAGGCAATGTTTTATGCTCAATTCCAGCAATGGTGCGATCATTAAGATTAATGTGTGTAACGTTAATGTCTGCATCTAAAGAATCTGCTTCAATCGCAAATCCATGATTTTGGCTAGTTATTTCTACCTGTCTTTGTAAGCCTGTAGGTTGATTTAAACCTCTGTGTCCAAACTTGAGTTTAAAAGTTTTTGCACCTAAAGATAAGCCCAAGATTTGATGACCCATACAAATTCCGAAAGTTGGTTTTTTGAGAGTCAGTAATTGTTTGGTTAGTTCGATTCCTTCCGTGACTGCTTCGGGATCTCCAGGTCCATTAGAGAGAAAAATTCCATCAGGTTTATGCTCTAAAATTTCCTCTAAAGAAGAGGTGAGCGGTACAACTATTACCCGACAACCGTGGCTGCTTAATCTTCTGAGGATATTCCGTTTGATGCCAAAGTCGATCGCTACTACTGTGAATTTTGGTTGATTAACTGTATCCAAAAATTCCCAATTATGATTAGTAGTTTCAGACCACTCATAAGTTTCTTTAGTGGAAGCTTCTTTAGCGAGATTTAGCCCTGTCATATCAGGTGCTTCTTGGATTTTGAGCAGTAATCCTTGAGTGTCTAATGTTTCTGTGGAAATGGCTCCATTCATTGCTCCACTTGATCTTAGTTTGCGAGTAAGAGCGCGAGTGTCAATTCCATAGATGCCAGGAATATTAAATTGTTGTAGATATTCAGGTAAGGATTGTTGCGATCGCCAATTACTAGGTCGATAAGTAATATTTCTAGCGATTACTGCTTTGATTTGGGGATGGACTGATTCATTATCTTGATTATTTATTCCCGTATTGCCTAGTTCAGGATAAGTAAAGGTAACTATTTGACCCAAATAACTAGGATCGCTCATGACTTCTTGATACCCTGTCATGCCAGTATTGAATACTACTTCTCCAACTACAGTTCCTTTTGCACCAAAAGAAAACCCTTGATAACTACTTCCATCAGCTAAGACTAGTAAAGCAGGCTGCTTATTCTGTTGTGGCATTCTTGAAGACCTAGTACTTGAGTATGTTTGTGACTAATAATTTAATTTATCAGGTATATAGATAAAGTAACACCGAAATTATATAGGTCTAACAGTAAGTTTTATGGATATTCACATAATTTTCAAGTCATGATTATGCGTTAACGTTATGATGGTGGAGTTTGCCTGTCTTTATTTTTTAGCAGTCACTATTCTTTTCTTTGTTGTTTGAATTTGCCAGCCTATGAGTCCTCGAAAATTAACAGAAGATGATAAACAAAGTATGCTCAAGCTGTACCGCAATTCAAAAGCGACTACATCTACTTTAGCAAGTGAATTTGGAGTCAGTAGCTCTACAGTGAGTAGATTTTTAAAAAATAATCTTGATACTGAAGAGTACGATGATTTAATCCAGCAAAAACGATTGGCTAGGACAGCCAAAGGTAATCAGGCTCAAAAGATTACTACAAAAAAGAAGGCTAAAAGTTCTAAAAAAGTTCAGTTAAAAGATTCTTCTGGACCAATTCTTGCTCAAGATAATGGGGAAGGAATTGACAAGGTTTCGAAGATTACTAAAAAAGCCAAAAAAGTTATCAGTTCGCGTAAATCTTCTACGTCTAGCCCATTGAAGTTGGAAGAATCGATTCCTGAAAGTTCTGATCAAGAAGTTGTAGATATCTTACCTATTGATGAATTGAAAACTTCTGCTCAAAAAGTTTCTACTGCGGAGCCTGTTAATCAGTTCGAAGAAGAAGATGATGATGATTTTGATGTCAATTCTTTGGTAGAAATTATCGGTGAGGAAATTGAAGATGATGACGAGCTAGACGAAGATGATGATGAATTAGATGATGACGAGCTAGACGAAGATGATGATGAATTAGTAGTTAAATCTTATCCTGACAAAAATGTAGATAAGATTAATTTAGAAATTATTCCTTTAGCTTCTGCTTCTTTGCCTAGAACTTGTTATTTAGTGATAGACCGCAGTTCAGAACTTATTGTCAAACCTTTACAGGAATTTTCTGACTTGGTTTCTATTCCTGATCAAGAAACTCAGCAGAAAACTTTGCCAGTATTTGATAACCATCGTGTTGCTAAAAGATTTTCTCATCGTCGAGAAAAAGTTATTAAGGTTCCTGATGGCAAAATGCTACAGCAGACATCTGCGTATTTATACGAGAAAGGTATTACTCGTCTTTTAATTAAGGGAAAACTATATGGAATTTCCAAAAATTAATTTAATTAATATTACAAAGGTTACGTTGTGTATTAAATACTCTAATTCAATCTTACGATTTGATATCATTTAGTTGTTTAATAATTTCTTAATAAGTTCTCTTTCTAGGTATTAATACTAGTTTATTAGTCAAGATAATTCACTTAATCTTATTGAAAGAAATGAAAATTGACCAACTGCTTAACTTATATGATCAAGGATATAGAGATTTTTTAGGTATTGATTTGGGTGGGGTTGACCTTACAGGTGTAACGCTTGTAGGTGTTAATTTTGCTGGGGCTAACTTTATGGGAGCTAACTTAAGTCGTGCATTTTTGACTAAGTCTAATTTTCAGAATGCTAAGTTTAATTGGGCTAATTTGAGTTTTGCCAAAATGAGCGAATCTAATCTACAAAATACAGATTTAACTAAAGTTAATCTCTGTGGCGCTTTTATGGTTAAATCTCGTTTAGATCATGCAAAATTATCGGGAGCAAATCTTTCTTATACTAATTTGAGATTAGCTAGTTTACAGTTTGCGAATTTGTGTGGTGCTAAGTTGCAAAAAGTTAATTTAAGGCAGGCAAATTTAGCAAAAGCTAATTTTAATTGGGCTAACCTTTATGAAGGTCGATTAACTGGCGCTTACCTAAATAATGTTTCCTTAAATCAAGTGAATTTAAGTCAAACCTTTTTAAAGGATGTTGATTTGAGTGGTGCTAATTTGGAAGGAATTAATTTGAGTAAGGCTCGTTTAAACGGTGCAAAATTAATAAAAACGAATCTCAGAAAAGCTAACTTGCAAGAAGCACATTTAGTTAATGCTGATTTGAGTGGTGCTAATTTGAGTGGTTCTAATTTGAGTGGTGCAAGATTAAATAAGGCTAATTTAAGTAATGCTGATTTAACCTTTGCTAATTTGTATAGTACTAATCTTAAGGATGCTAATTTACAAGATGCTAATTTTGATCACGAACAATATTGTGAACAGTTTTTAGAGCATAATATTGCTTAGAATTTGAGATTGCTTAGAAATTTAATTTATTTAGTGCGAGAGATTAGTTAGGCTTTATTGCAGTTAAAGCTGTTGCTACTTTTAATTGTTCCTATATCGGGGTTAGATTTTTTGATTGCTGATTAAATTCCCGTTGTTTTTAAAACTTCATTAATCGTGGAAACATAATTACTTAGCCCAAATTTTGCTGGGGTGACAGTATTTTGGTAAGTAAAATTACGATAGTTTAGTGAAAAATAGCTCCAGGAATCCATTTGAATCCTGAATATTTTGATGAAAATATTAATTAGCCAACCATATAAAGGAATACTGAAGTACTTTTTAGTATGTGTTGATTTACATAGTTGATCAATTGTTTGATCGACTGTAATTGCTTGATTGCCTAAAACTAGTTTGGTAATTGTTGATGCTTCTTGTTCTTGCTCTTCTTCGCTCACCAATTGAGTATGAGGATTAACCACTAAATAGGTAATAATTCTGGCAATGTCTTGAGCATGAATAAAATGGAAACTTCCTTCGGTACTAAACCAGCGGATTAAACCCATCCATTTCATAATTTCTGGAAATCCTGCGGATAGGTGTGAGAAAGGTTTAGTTCGATCGCCACCGAGAACTAGTGTTGGGAAGAGTGCGATAATGCGATCGCTAATTTCTAAACGATCTAATTGGGAAAAACACTGATATTTGCTGCGGATATAATCTGTGCCAAATTGAAGAGCTGGTTCTAAAAGTTCGTTATTTTGGTCGAGGATGCTGGCGGTTGAGAAATAAAATACTTGGTCGCAAATATTGGGGTTGAGCATCTTTAGCAAAGCTAGACTCTTAACCACATTGACGTCATAGGCTTCTGCTGAGCCTCCCCAAGAAGTAGCCGCTAAGATGGCAATATTAATTTCTTTAAGTAATAAATCACTGTGGTCATCAATATTTTCTAAGTTGCCTACTAATACTTGAACTCTAGGGTGATTTTCCCACTCAAAATTTAACTTGTCTGGATCTCTAACTAACAAATATAAATAGTGGTCTGTTTCGTTTAGTAAAGACTCTACGACGTAGTGACCAATACAGCCACTTGCACCTGTAACAAATATTTTTTTCATTATTAATTAAATTCAGACTTTCTGAATTCTAGTTAACAATATAACAGTTTTATTGATAGTTACCCACTGTAGAGTAGGCAATATTTTCTGATCTTGTCTCGTTTAGTTGACTATTGAGAATGACTAATAATGGCAATAATTAGTTTAAAAAGTGCTTATTTCCTTAAATATCAAAAAAAAAGCGGCAATAAAAGCCACTTTTAATTATGAACAACACAGGTAAATAAAGTTTTTTTAGCTGGAAGCTACTAATTGTTTTGCTTGTTTACAAGTTTCAAAGAAATAGCGGACGTTATCTTCGGGTGTTCCTACGAGAACACCATGTCCTAGATTGAGAATGTGTCCCCAGTCGCCTGCTTTTTTAACGGTGTCAATAATGCGATCGCGGATGAGATCGTGAGAGCCAAATAAAATACCAGGATCGATATTACCTTGAACTTTCATATCTTTGCCTAGACGACGGCGAGCATCAGCCATGTCAACTGTCCAGTCAACGCTAACTATATCTACTCCAGACTCTCCCATTTTTTCGAGGATGCCTGCACTACCACTGATGTAGAGAATTAAGGGGGTATCAGGATGAGTTTCTTTGACTTGACGAACGATTTGCTGTTGGTAGGGAAGAGCAAAAGTTGCATAGTCTTGAGGGCTGAGATAGCCTGCCCAAGAATCAAATAATTGAACTATTTGAGCACCACAATCGATTTGATATTTAACGTAGATAGCGATCGCATCAGCAATCTTGCTTAAATATCCGTGGAGCATTTCAGGCTCATTAAAAGCCATGCTTTTGATGATTGAATAATTTTTGGAGCCTTTGCCTTCAATTGAATAGGCGGCTAAAGTCCAGGGCGCACCCACAAATCCTAATAAGGTTGATTGATTGTTTATTTCTGACTTTAATGTCTGCAAAATTGTCTTGATAAAAGGCAAAGACTTTTCAGGATCAAAAGTGGTCAGCTTATCAATTTGATCTTGAGTTCGAATGGGTGTTTTAAATACAGGGCCTTGACTTTCGATAATATCGAAGTCGATGCCAATCCCAGGTAGAGGAGTGAGGATATCTGAGAACATAATGACGCCATCAGGCTGGAATGCTCTCCAAGGCTGCAAAGAAATTTCAATAGCTATATCTGCATTTTCTGAGCGCTCCCGAAAACTGGGATATTTTTCTCTGAGGTCACGATAAACTTTCATATAACGACCCGCTTGGCGCATCATCCAGACAGGTGGACGTTCTACTTTTTCTCCACGGGCTGCTCTCAGCAGTAAAGGTGTATCTGCACTCATGTATATAAAATTCCTTACAATAATATTTTCTTTAGGGCAATTGCTAGCTTACCATTGCCAGAGTATTGCCAGACCTTTCTGATTGTTGATTTATATTAAGTATTTCAACTGGTTTTAGAATTTAAAGATAGCTAATACGAGAGTTATGTTTCTGACTAAATTTTTCTGTAAATAGGTCTTGATTTGAACAAGTTTGTAAATCAAAAAAGGGCAATCTATTTATTGATAATAACGACGTTGTGGCGATCGCTTTGGTTGAGATTTGCGATAATTGTGCCGACCACCGAGTTGGCGACTAACTTCTAGAAATACATCTCTTTGTAACCAAGGATAAGAACCAACCCAGAGATTTTGGCTAGGAATATAAGCATCTGTAACCTTATCAATTGTTGATAAGTCCTGACGATTGGAAAGTAAGAGTAGCTCGGCAAACTGACCTACTTTTATTCCTTTATGGAGTCTCTCTAGAGGTGCTTGGATAGTGATGTTAAAACCTGTATCGTCTCCTAGAACTAAATTAATTCGTCTTTCTCTATTTTCAACTAGTACTAATTCTCCTCTTTGGTTAACTGTTTCTTCTTCGCCAATAATTTCTTCGGTTAGATAGATATCTTGAACTCGGCATCGCCAAAAGCCACTATATTTAATCCGACGTGCTTGAGCATTACGCAGACTGGCTTGATAGATAGGTAACCATAACCAGTAAAAGCCAGCAATGATCGAGAGTAGTAAAATTAATGCGCCTGCACCTTCGCCTAAAATGAGGCTAAGGATAAATACAACGACTACTGCAACCACCGAAACCAAAAGGCGATTGACAATATTTTGCCATTTGCCCCAATAGTGAGCGTACTGCTTTCCTGTAGCAATAGTGGGGATTAGCTGTTCGAATTTAGCGCGGGTGAGAGACTCGATCATAAAGTTAGCAGCAGAAATTGGCGGCACATTTTCTATATCATAAATTACAAAATCTTTTCGAGACCATAAACTAGACTGGTTAGCTCAGTGACTTTGCGAATAGATAAAACAACTCCTGGCATATAACAAGAGCGATCGCTAGTATCATGACGGATAGTATAAATTTGTCCTGGGGCGCCAAAAATCATTTCTTGGTGAGCAATCAGACCTGGTAGCCGCACGCTATGAATGCGAATATTTTCTGGAGTGACACTACCTCTTGCTCCTGGTAAATGTTCTGTTTCTTTGACTTGTTGGGGATTAAAATTTTTACCCATTTCCGCCAGCATTTGGGCAGATTTTATTGCTGTTCCACTTGGTGCATCTGCTTTTTGGTTGTGGTGTAATTCAATAATTTCTACATGGTCGAAATATTTAGAAGCCCTGACTGCTGCTTGTTGCATCAAGATGACACCGATCGAAAAGTTGGGAATAATTAGTGTACCAGTGCTAGCTTTCTCGGCAAACTCGCCCAGTTCTTTGAGTTGTGTTTCACTCAGACCAGTTGTTCCAACTACAGGACGAACACCATAGGCGATCGCGCTACGAACATTTTCATAAACTCCATCAGGATG
>CALKUU010000315.1 GCA_937996665.1 uncultured Xenococcaceae cyanobacterium
GAACTCAATAAAATTCGAGCTTTTCTCGACAACCAAGTAGAAACCGTCTGCCAAATGGCGACCGATTGGGAAATCCACTCAAATAAAGATTTTCCCCCTGAAGTTTGGGACTATCTCAAAGAAGAACGTTTCTTTGGGATGATGATTCCTGTTGAATATGGAGGTTTAGGGTTTTCTAACCTGGCTTATAGTTCGGTGATGAGCAAATTAGCATCACGCTCTTTTACCCATACTGCAACTGTTGGGGTAACCAACTCTTTAGGCCCTGCAAAATTACTATTGCGTTATGGAACCTCTGACCAAAAAAACTATTATTTACCCAAACTAGCATCTGGTGAAGAAATTCCCTGTTTTGCTCTGACTGAACCTAATGCAGGCTCTGATGCGGGCAGCATTGTTTCCCACGGTGTCGTATTCAAAGCGAGCAATGACAAACTATATCTGCGTTTAAATTGGGAAAAACGCTATATAACTTTAGCAACGATCGCCACCTTAATGGGTCTGGCGTTTAGACTCCGAGATCCAGATAACTTGCTAGGTAAAGGCGAAGATGTGGGGATTACCTGCGCTTTAATTCCTACCGATACACCGGGAGTAACTATCGATCGCCGTCATGATCCGATGGGCGTACCATTTTTTAACTCGCCAACTCTGGGCAAAGATGTAATTGTGCCGATTGAGCAAATTATTGGTGGCGTAGAACAAGCAGGACAGGGGTGGAAAATGCTGATGCAGTCTTTGGCTGCGGGTAGAGGCATTAGTTTTCCTGCGACTTGTACAGGCATTGCCAAATTAGTTACTAGGGTAACAGGGGCATATGCGAGAGTTCGCCAGCAATTTGGTCTAAACATTGGACGTTTTCAAGGGGTCGAAGAACCTTTGGCACGTATAGGCGGCTTAACTTACATCATGGAAGCAGCCAGACTTTATACCGTTGGCGCGATAGATCAAGGCGAGCAACCTGCTGTAGTTTCGGCGATCGCTAAATATAATTTTACCGAACTCTCTCGTCAAATTATTAACGATGGCATGGATATTATGGGGGGTGCAGGAATTTGTCGAGGTCCTAGAAATCTCTTAGCTAATATCTATTCAGCCACACCAATTCCGATCACCGTGGAAGGGTCGAATATTCTCACTCGTACCATGATTGTTTTCGGACAGGGGGTAATTCGTTCTCATCCCTATGTCTATCAAGAAATAACCGCTTTAGAACAAGCAGATGTCAAAGGCTTTGATCGGGTTTTTTGGCACCATCTTGGTTCTGTAACCCGTAACTTTTTCCGTACTATTTTCCTCAGTTTGTCGCGCGGGCATTTGGCTTCTGTTCCTGGATCAGGGACGACTGCTAAATATTACCGCAAGTTAGCTTGGGCCTCGGCTAGCTTTGCGTTCCTAACCGACTTATCTTTAATTACCTATGGTGGCACTCTCAAGCGTCAGGAAAAATTAACGGGGCGATTTGCCGATCTACTTTCCTGGATGTATTTAGTTACTGCTACTCTGCATCGTTATCAAGTTGAAGGCAGTAAGCCAGAAGATTTGCCGCTTGTTGATTGGTCGAGCCAATATGCCTTCGCCCAAATCCAACAGGGATTTATCGGTATTCTGGAAAATATGACAGTGCCTTTATCCAAAGTGGTGACGGCTTGGTGGCGGCTCAATCCGATTGGCAAGATGCCTGCTGATAAGTTAGGGGGTCTGATTGCCCAGATCTTGCAAACGCCTGGAAGCCAAAGAGATAAACTCACTCAAGATATTTTTATTCCGAGTAATGTTGAGGAAGCTTTGGGAAGATTGGAGCAAGCACTATTGTTAACAGTTGATGCAGAACCAGTTTTTCGTAAAATTAAGGCTGCTATCAAAGAGGGTAAATTACCAGCAGCAAAACCAGCAATGCTAGTTCGCGAGGCTTTAGAAGCAGAAATTATCAGTCTTGATGAAGTCGAATTAGTCACTCAAGCTGAAGCGGCTCGTAACGATACTGTACAGGTAGATTCCTTTACTTTAAGCGAGTATCAAGGAACTTCTCTAGACAAGTCATCTGCGAAGACTAGTAATCTGCTAATTGGCAAATTAGGAGTTAAGAGTTAGGAGTTCGTTTATCCTCGAATGGGGGGAGTTGGGTGTTAGGAGTTTATTGCTTAATTGAAGTTTACTGAAGGGGTAATTATGAGGGTTCAAGCTAGGAACAAAAAACACCAATCAGGACAATTTTTGGCTGTTGATCAGGCTAAGCTTTATTATCAAAGCTGGCATCCAGATTGTGATTCAGATTGTGCACCACGGGCAGTCATCGTTATTGTTCATGGATTGGGAGCGCATAGTGGTATTTTTAACCATTTAGCGGAGTTTCTTAGCGATCGCCAGTTTGCCGTTTATGCTCTAGACCTCCGAGGACATGGACGCTCTGGCGGTCAGAGGGGTCATATCAATAGCTGGAGTGAGTTTCGGCAAGATTTAAACAGCTTTATTCAGTTAGTTTCTACCAAAGAGAAAGATCTTCCTTTGTATCTTTTGGGTCAAAGCTTAGGGGGAACAATCTCTCTAGATTTCGCCTTACATTATGATTTTGCCCTAGATTATGATGAGCAGTCCGATAAAGACAAATTGCAAGATAAATTGCACGGATTAATTCTCCTTTCCCCAGCCTTAAAAGTTCGCATTGCGCCGCTTAAATCGATCTTAGGAAAACTTTTCTCAGGTCTATTGCCTCGTTTTACAATGGACACAGGTTCGCAAGGCTCAACTATTGCTTGCGATCTGCAAGTTATTGCTTCTACTACCGAAGATCCCTGGCGACACACCAAAGCAACCGCCAGATTAGCAACGGAATTTTGGCAAACTACTGCTTGGATTGAAGCCCATGCCTCATCTTTGCAGATTCCGCTGTTGATTTTGCATGGTGGGGCTGATCCAGTAACTTTGCCAGAAACTAGTCTCCAGCTATTTACAACCATAGCTGTGAACGATAAGGAGAGATATGAATACCCTCAAGGACATCACGAATTGCAAAATGACCTGGAATGCCGAAATATTTTTCTCGATCTTGTAGATTGGCTAGAGCGTCATCTTGATCCTCAGCTCGATGCCTGAAATTTATGAGGCTAATATCTTTGAGGCTCAAGCCATTAATTTCTCTAGAATGGTCTCTAATTCTGCTTGCTCTAAGGTGGTAGTGATGAAAACTTCTTGAACGGTTTTGCCTTGACGAGCGATCGCCTTAAAACCACCAGTAATTGGTACCGAAATTCTTAGCCTCAGCTTGGGGCTACGACCCCTAACAGTTCTAATTACACCTGGGGTGACGGTTTTAATTCCTGCAAATTTGATCAATTTTTTGAGTTGAGGAATTAAACCAGGAAGATGGGTGGAGTGATTCCAGACTAGGCGACCTGCTTGCGGTTTATTCATGATGTTGTTTAGTCATGATGTTGTTACTGGTACTTGATCTTTAAAGATTATTTCCCTAGTTCTTGGGAACGGAGATAGGCTGATTTTACCGCTTCGATAGTTGCAAAGCGAAATCCCCCTTTTTCGAGAGCTGTTACTCCAGCGATGGTTGTGCCACCAGGACTGGTTACTTGATCTTTTAGTTGGGCTGGGTGTAGTTGTTTTTCTTGTAGAAGTTTGGCTGTTCCTAACACAGTTTGAATTGCTAGTTTCTGGGCGATCGCCCGAGGTAAACCGACTGCGACCCCACCATCTGCCATTGCTTCTACCATCAGAGCTACATAGGCAGGCCCTGACCCAGATAAACCTGTCACTCCATCCATTAATGATTCGGGAATAGAAACTACTTCCCCCACCGCAGCAAAAATATTTTTGGCAATCTGGGCTTGTTCTGCTGAGACATTTTCGCCCAGAGAGATCGCGCTCATCGCAGCTCCGACTGTAGCGGGAGTGTTGGGCATTACTCTAATGACAGGAAAGCCTGGAAAAGCACTGGCTAAACTCTCTAGGGTTACTCCTGCGAGAATAGAAATAATTAGGGGTGAATTACCTTGATGATTAGCTAAATCTAGAGCAGCAATAACTTTGGACAAAATTTGGGGTTTAACTGCTAAGAGGACAGCCTCAGACTCTAAAACTGTTGAGTTATCTGAGGTTACTTGTACTCCATACTGTTGTTGCCAATATTCTTGTCGTTTGCTTTGGGGTTCACTGACTAAAATTTCTTGGGGGAGGTAGATTTTTTGTTCTAGCAAACAAGAAGCGATCGCTTCTGCCATTACCCCACCACCGATAATGCCCAACTTAATACTACTGTTTGTTGTTGCCATGACTATTTGTCGGATTTGCTATTTCCTGTGTTTTGCTATCGCTGGATTTGAAGTTTCAGTATCATAGCAAGCTGTGGGGGTTATTATCGTTAATTCGTGTGGGCTTTGAGCTTAAATTTTTGGTTAGAAATTTTGAGTATGGTTTTATTCCCCTTAAATCCGAATTCAATCGGGGGAAATATCCCCCGCGCCCCCAGATATTGGGGAGGATTACGACCTCCCCAAACCCCTGCCGTATAGATTGAAAGGTTGGGAATAATAATTTGACAAATTTTAAGCTAATGTAACTGTTTTTGCCTGATTATATAGAGTTTAGGAAGGCTCAAAGTCATTATTTTTGGGTATTATTATTTCAAAGAATGCAGTTTTCTTAGTTAGGATTCTGACGGATAATTTGTAGCTGTGCGAATGACCATGAATTGGACAGATATGGAAATTTTTAACGGAGTCGATCTTAACGATTCGTTTGTGTTGGGTTGGAGAAGCACAGTAAATTCCCTGGCATTCGAAATCGAAGCAAGTATCTGGCCTAATTCGATTTTCTATTCTGAGCCAAAACCGAATGAATTCACTTGCTATAAAAATGCCAGCCTCTGGTTTAAAGAAGTTAAATCAATTGAAGGGTTAAAATCAATGGCTGAAGCAACGAGCACGAAAGATCCTTACAGGACAATAGATTACGGCAATATCGATTACTTATCGAAAACGAAAAATGGATATATGTTAGGGGGAGATTTTGGAGATGTGCAGTTGGTTAGTGGAGAAATCGGATTTGAAATTCATACCTAACAAGCGCAATAATCGCTTTATACTAATTTTTTAGTAACCTCTTCGATAATTACCATAATGAAAATCGCTATTACTGGAGCAACTGGATTAGTTGGCACTCGCTTAGTTAATAAGCTTACTGAAGATAAACATCAGATTGTTGTTTTCACACGTAGCCAAGCAAAAGCGGCAAAACTCTTTCCTGCTAGTAGTTTTCCTAATCTAGAAATAGTCGAGTACACGCCTCTTGAGTCGGGAGCTTGGCAAGATAGTGTTTCTGGTTGTGATGGGGTGATTAATTTAGCTGGTGAGCCGATCTCGGAGCGATGGACGGAGCAACACAAAAAATCGATTTTAGAGAGTCGCCAAATTGGGACGCGCAAATTGGTGGAGGCGATCGCGAAAGCAGAAAATAAACCACAAGTACTAGTTAGTGGATCGGCGATCGGTTACTACGGCACTAGTGAAACTGCTAGTTTTGAGGAAACGGGTTCTGCGGGTAATGATTTCTTGGCTGAGGTTTGCCAAAAGTGGGAGTCTGAAGCTGAGGCGGTGAAGGAGTCTGGAGTTCGTTTGGTTATTGTGCGAATTGGGATTGTTTTGGCTAATGGTGGCGGTGCGCTTGGGAAAATGCTTACTCCTTTCCAACTAGGTGCAGGGGGGCCGATTGGCACAGGAAATCAATGGTTCTCTTGGATTCATCGGGATGATTTGGTTAACATCATCATCACAGCTTTAGGTAAAACCGAGATGGAGGGAGTTTATAACGCAACTTCGCCTAATCCTGTACACATGAAAGATTTTTGCAATACTCTAGG
>CALKUU010000316.1 GCA_937996665.1 uncultured Xenococcaceae cyanobacterium
CATCTGTAGGATTGTTTTCCTCGCCGAAAACCGTTTTTTTTCCTTTGAGATGACTTACATTTAGGACAGTCCATCGCTTTGAGCAACTAATAGTTTTAACTACCTTTAGCTTAATAGCATTACGCATCCACCAAAGCCTGAAAAGTCAGGAAATTTACATATTTTCCCCTCACATCTTAATTCTCAATTCAATTCAGATAAATTTTTATTGTTTACTTCTGATGTAATTCAAAAGAGATTCTAATTCGAAAAAATAATCGACCGATATACTCCAGTTTTTTATTTAGAGGGAGTATAAGTAATTACGTCTGCATTTTGATGTCTTAATTAGGGATTTATGAGGAAAAAAATTGATGTTAAAGCTTAAAATTGTCTTATTTCGAGCAATTTGATTTTACTTTACCTGTTTATTTGGGATACATTTGTAATTGGTTGCCTCAGATACATAGATAGTTGTGAGGGTAGTTTCTTTAAATTAGAACGAAATTAAGTTCTAATGTTTCCCCAAAATAAAGTTTTCGGAATTACATTCTTTGTAATATTCATGAAAGATAATCTTGGACTACTTTGGTAATTTGTTTGTTAGCTATTATTTGTAATAATGTAGGTGTTTAGTTTCTTGTCTTAAAATTATAAATAATTGACATAGATATAAAACTATAATGTCGATTGATATGATGACATTAAAACAATACAAAATGCTACTTCACCAAATTTTAGTTATGGATATGTAAGCGGGGGAATTTGGTTAGACAGAAAAGTGGAATCAACAAAATTTGTATGTAAATTATTCTGAGTGTGGGTTCAAAGAATTATTTTTGAATACCGCTCTGCATGGCTCGGAATGTCAAGTATTTAGAGGAAGAAATTATGCGTGCTGCAAATCGCACATCGACTACCGAAATGGAAGTCACTAGCATTCGCCTAGAAAGGACACTAAAAGATAAGCTCAAAGACCTATCTGGTAATCAGGGTTATCAGGCTTTGATTAGAGATATTCTTTGGAACTATGTCCATCAAAAGTCGGGGGATTATCGCCCTCAGTTCGCGCCTTCCGATATTAGAGCGACCCTAGAGGCCATAGCCCGAAAAGATGAAAGCTGTGCCTTAACTGGAAAATTAATTCAAGAAGGCACAGAGATGTTGGTTGCTTTCACTATTTATGGCGACCTAGTCCCTTTAAGCTTGGATAGTTTAAATCCAGAGTAATCACTTAAGTTCTTGTTTAGAAATTATGGGGAGTTGGATTCCGATTTATTATCTCTTTTAAAATAACGACCCAACTCCATCAATTTAAGTTCCCGATCAAAAAAACAAGTTTGTTTTGACTTCTCGTTCCTAATTCAATCAGCTTTTCATTCTTATAGATAACCTAGATTAATTATTTAATTATTCTGGATCAATTATTCAATTACTATCTTTTTGGCTGCGTTCTTCGCTTTTTCTCTAGCTTCTTTAGTCGTAATCCCTCTGGCTAAAGCTACCCCCATACGACGAAAAGGTCGTGAGTTTGGCTTGCCAAATATTTTGAGGTCTACATCTGGCGTTGCCAGAGCTTGAGCAACATTACTAAATATTATTCGGTCAGAATTTTTACTTGCCAGGATCACAGCACTAGCAGAAGGAGCATAAACTTCGATTTTAGGAATTGGCAAACCTAAAATTGCACGTAAATGCAATTCAAATTCATTAAGGTTTTGGGAGATCAAGGTCACCATTCCCGTATCGTGAGGCCGAGGCGAAAGTTCTGAAAAAATTACTTCATCTTTGGTAATGAAAAATTCGACCCCAAAGATACCTGCGCCGCCAAGCGCGTCAGTAACTTTTCTAGCGATCGCTTCTGCTTCTTTAATTTTTTCGTCTATAATCTCTGCTGGTTGCCAAGATTCTTGATAGTCTCCTCTCTCCTGACGGTGACCAATAGGGGGGCAAAAGATTGTGGGATCATTCCACTGCTTAACTGTCATTAAGGTGATTTCAATCTCGAAATCAATAAATTCTTCGATGATGATTTTTTGGGTGTCCCCTCTAGCCCCTGCGATCGCGTATTCCCAAGCTTGGGCTAACTCAGTTGAGTTATTAACCACCGATTGACCCTTGCCAGAAGAAGACATAACAGGCTTAATGACGTTGGGAAACCCAATTTCAGCAGCAGCCTGATTTAGTTCTTCGAGATTGCTGGCATAGGCATACTTGGCTGTTCTGATCCCCAGTTGATTCGCGGCTAGATCTCTGATGCGATCGCGATTCATTGTAAAGTTAGTTGCAGCAGCAGTCGGGATCACCGTGTAGCCTTGTTCTTCAAATTCGGCTAACTTTTCGGTTCTAATTGCTTCAATTTCAGGGACAATGAAATCTGGCTTATATTTGTCGACAATTCTTGCCAAGTCTTCACCACTCAACATCGAAATCACTTCAGAAGCATCGGCAACTTGCATTGCAGGGGCATTGGCATAACTATCTACAGCAACAACAAAATTCCCTAATCTTTGAGCTGCAATAACCACCTCTTTGCCTAGCTCTCCTGAGCCTAGCATCATAATTTTTTGAGGAAGTTGAATATTTTTAGGCATGAAAATTTTTCATCTATTGACTAGCATTGACATTATATTGGTTTAATTAGATAAAGCGAATTCAAGTTAATTAGAATATAGAAAGGATTAAAATCAATAACAGAATAGCCCTTTTAGAATAGACAGAGAAGCGGGTTCTCTGAATTTTCGTTGTTTTAAATTCAGCTTAGTAACTGTACCTTTTCTGAGCCAAAACTAACACTAAACATAGATGAAACCTCTTTCTGCTCTCATAGTTATTGATGTACAGAACGATTTCCTTTCCCCAGGAGGGGCATTTCCCAAACGTCATCTTGAAACGCAACAACTCTGTAAGACGATCTCCTGGCTGGCAGAAGCAGCTAGACAGCAGCAAAGACATATTGTTTGGGTTACTTCCTCTTATGGCGAAGTGACAGAATCTCCAGAACGATTGAAGGGGAAAACCCATACGGGGAAACCCTGTTGCCTAAAAAATTCTTGGGGTAGCGAGATTGTTATTGATTTACAGTCAACTTTTGCGAAAAAAACTGATGCCGAGATCCATATAATCAAGCATTGGTATAACGCTTTCGAGCAAACAAATCTACATCAGTGGTTACAAGACAGAAATATTTCCGAGGTTTCTCTTTGTGGTGTAACAACTGATATTTGTGTATTTCACACGGCACAAGCAGCCTCTCGGCTTGGTTATACAGTAGAGATTCTAGAAGGGGCTACTGCGGCTAGTACTCAAGGCAAACATCTAGTTGCATTGAGATCACTTTTAAAACTTGGCATTCAAACTAAACATTGGGGGGAGCTACTCAGTGAAGGCAAAACTGCAAAACTAACGGGAATTGCAGGAGATAGCATTTTACATTGCGCCTCTCTTTCCTCTTGTATCGATGAAAGTACGTTTAAAACTTTAAACCAAGAAATTGATTGGCATCAGATGAGTCATCGTGGAAGTTCTGTCCCTCGCTTAATTGCCCTTCAAGGGACAAAAGAAAATGATGGAGTAGAACCACTTTACAGACATCCTGCCGACGAACAGCCACCCCTCATAAATTGGACTCCAACAGTAGATTCAATTCGCAAAGAGGTAGAGAACAGAATCGGACATCCTTTAAATCATTGCCTAATTCAACTCTATCGAAATGGTCGTGATTGGATTGGCAAACATGCGGATAAAACCCTCGACATTAAGGAATCTTCATTTATTGTCAATATATCTATTGGGGTAATGCGAACAATGGTTTTTAGACCTAAAAGCGATCGCAATTCTAATCCACAAAAGTTACCCTTACCCCACGGATCGTTATTTATGTTGAGCCGCCAAAGCAATCGAGATTTTTATCATGAGATTGAAAAACAAGGTTCTCAAGGTACAGACAAACCTCGCATCTCTCTAACCTTTCGCTATATTGGTACTTATTACGATTCTCGCAATGGAGCAGTTTGGGGAATTGGGTCGCCTAGCAAAACTAGAGAAGAAGCCAACAAAAGAGCAAGTGAACTCAAAACCCTCTCTTCAGAAGAACGACTTGCTAAAGAAAAAGAAGAGGCGGAAAAAATGGTCGCACTTTTTCGCGAAGAAAACATCAGCGATCACTTTGATGCGAACTTGTATCAACCAGGTTTCGAAATCCTAAATTTTCGCGGGCTTTTAGATTAGCAATAATTTTTAGAAAGTAAATGTTATGGATGAAAGAACAATTTATATTGTTAACGGATCTATCCCTAGTTGGCGCGTACTAATTGCACTACAGGAAAAAGGTTTATCGTTTTCACAAAAGCGTTTATTTGTAATGCGATCGCAGCGAGAGACTAAAACCACTGAATTCTTGACATTAAACCCAAGAGGTCAGGCTCCACTATTGATAGAGCCAGAGGGCACTAAAATTAATGAATCTTTAGCAATACTGCATTACTTAGAATTACGATATCCTCAACCCTCTCTCCTTCCCTCGCCAGAAAATCTTCAAGAATATGCCAATACAATCGCCTGGATACAAGAAGCAGAAATCCTTGCCCGAGTTTACGAACCAATAGAGAACTTGTTCGGCAACAAACCTTCTGAAATGAGCAAATCGGAGCGAGAAAAAATAAGACAAGCCCTCTCAGCAATTACATTTAATCTCGATCTTTGGGAACAAAGAGTAGCAAAACACACTTATCTAGCTAGCGATTTATTCACCTTAGCTGACTGTTCTTTCTATCCAGTACTGGCATATCTAATGCGGAGAGGCTTAGTGTTAAATCCTTTCTTAAAACTTCAGGAATATGAACTTCGTGTCAGAAAAAGACTATCTGCCCAAGCTTCTCGACCAGAAGGTTGGCATTACAATAAAATCTCTAAAACCAATTTATTTAAACTAGCAGAAGCCTTATAACTAAATCCAATTAACAAAAGGTTATTCCCGAAAAATACCTTATCGAAGATCTAAATTCCCAAAGCTATAGCAGACAAGTTGTGGTTCTCCCTAAGCGACTTATTACTCTGTCAGAACGAAGAGAAACTAGTCCGATTAAGTTGTTTGCATAATTTGACACTGTTGTTGCCAGTCATCGGTTTTGAGAACCTGAAAGACAAAGTTAGTTTTTAGCTCAGATAACTCTGGCTTAGGTCGAATTCTTAGCAAATAATAGCCATTACTTTGTGGCGCAGCTAAATTGTATTCGCTTGTATCAATCTGCTCCCAACTCAAAGGCAAACTAGAGCGATCATAAAGAGTGAAATAGATATTACAACTAGCTACAATTTCTGGCTCGATATTTAACTGTAGCTGTTGTTGTTTACAGAGATAGTTATAAGCAAAAAAAGTATCGGGGGCGCCCACGGGTAAATATTCACCACGAATAAAAGATTCAGGGAGAGTATTTCTTAGTTTGAGGATTGTAAAAATATAGTAGTGAAGGCTAGAGTAAAACCAGTTTTTAGAGTTAATTAAATCCTGATAGAAACTATTAACATCACTAGGCATTAGTTGAGGATCAACAAAACTTTCTCCATCTACCTTAATTGCAGGAAGCTGTATTTTTTCCGCTCGATTATAATAACGAATTCCTAATGTATATTTTCCTGATTTAAGGCTTACCTTATGCCACTTTCCTTGAGAATCAATCTGATTAGATTCTAAGCTAGTGATTGTTTTGTAGCTAGGGAAACTATAGACAACAGCAATCCAAGAATCAGCGGAATTATTAGCAGATTCTAGATCCAGAGCAAACTCCTTTTCAACCTTAAATGGACCCAAAGTTCCGATAACTGCATGGGTATTCCAGCGAGGGCCTTTAGTCATTAAGACAGGTAAAATTAGAGGTGCAGAGATCATTTTCTGAGAAAAAAATCGCCACTGAGAAGCTTTCTCTTTATTGATTGCCAGATAAATCGTAAAGATAATTCCAATTAGAATTTTCATTATCTTATAGAAAATAAAAGATAACAAAGCTAAGGAAATCTCTAACAACCAAAAGATACTTTTCATATAAGTAGGAACAGTCAATAACTATTAATTGTTCCTTTTTACTAATCACTTGTCAATTAATAAGCTAGAGCGCCACCAGCAGGTTTTCGCACATCATTCACGGCTGTAATCAAACTAGTTTCAGGGTCAATATAAATCGATTCTGCTCCGCCCCATTGACGACGAGCATTAATGAGTTTGTAACCTTTAAAAATTAAACCCCTAATCGTTCTAGCTGGGAAAAAGGAGGTTTCGCTTCTAACCCAGTTAGGGAAACCTTGATAATGAAATCTAGGAGTATTGACTGCTTCGCTGGGGCTTTTTTGATAGTCGATTAAATTGGTAATGACTTGCAAGACAGTAGTAGGAATAGTCGATCCCCCAGGGGTACCAGTAATTAAAACTACGCGATCGCCCTTCATCACAATCGTTGGCGACATTGAACTTAAAGGTCTTTTACCGGGTTCGATGATATTGGTAGAACCTTGTTTCAAGCCAAATTGATTAGCAACTCCAACTTTAGAAGTAAAATCGTCCATCTCGTTATTCAGCAAAAAGCCCGTCCCAGGGGCGACCACCCCTGCGCCAAAGAAAGAATTAATGGTGTAGGTAACTGCCACTGCATTGCCTTGTTTATCAACTACTGAATAGTGAGTGGTGTTAGTCCCTTCAGGTTGCAAAGCTTGCTCATAAACAGTCTCGGGATCAACAGCTTTATTCTCTGGGATTCGCTGCCTAATTTCGGCTGCATAATCTTTGGACAAAAGTCGATCTAAAGGGTTATCGACAAAATCAGGATCTCCTAAATAGGTATTGCGATCGCCAAAAGCAAATAACATCGCTGACAAAATATGGTGCAAACTCTCAGTAGTGTGCCAACCAGATTTTTGAAGATCGTAGCCAGAGAGAATATTAAGCATTTGACAGAGGGTAGTTCCCCCGCCAGGAGGAGCAGAAGAAATAACTCGATATCCGCGATAATCACAATCGATTGGTTTATATTCGCTAACCTGATAGTTAGCAAAATCATCAAAAGAGAGGATGCCACCGTTAGCGTTGCTAGCCGCTACAACTTGTTTAGCGATCTTCCCTTGATAAAAAGCATCCCCTTCAGGAATTAATTGTTTGAGAGTGTCAGCTAATTCAGGCTGTTTTAAAACTTTACCAACTGGCTGAATTTTTCCTTGTTTATCTAAAAATATCTTGGCAGCTTCCGAAGATTGGAGCCTGGCTTGACCAGCTTTGAAAATCTCCACATCCCCTGGCTGGAGAGCATAACCTTCTTCAGCAAGCTTAATAGCCGGATTAATTACCTGCTCTCTAGACATGGTTCCATACTTAGCGAGAGCATAATTGAGACCTTTAACAGTGCCAGGAACTCCTACTGCCAGATATCCTTTCGTACTTAGATCTTTAACCACCTCGCCTTGGGAATCTAAATACATATTGGCTGTCGACTTCCCAGGAGCAGTCTCGCGAAAATTAATAAAGGTCTCTTGAGCATCAGCAAGACGAAGGGTCATAAAGCCACCTCCGCCCAAATTGCCACAGCAAGGATCGCTAACTGCCAAAGCATAGCCAACCGCAACCGCAGCATCAATCGCATTGCCTTCATTTTTAAGAACGTCTAAGCCAACTTCGGTAGCATAGCGACTTGTCGAAACTACTGCCCCATTTTTGCCAACACTAGCTAGCTGGGAATTGTCGGATTGAACCTTACCTGATGGTTGATTATCAGCGAAAACGGGAAAACCAAAACGAATACCTGTTTCAACCCTGCTAAAACTCAAATCTTGCCAAGAGAAACTATTAACTAGCCAGAAAAACAGACAACTAGCCAGACTCACTAAAAATATTTTTTGATTAGTATTTATTTTTTTCATTGACGAGCTACAAAATATTCCGCTATGACACGAGAGGATAAAAACTAGATTTAAAAAAACAGTTTATCTCAGTTAGTGATGATTGTAGTTGTCATCGCTAACTGAGATATTTTCAAGCTTATTCTTGTTGCGCTTCTGTAAATTACAAAATTACAACTAATTATGACTATGCTGATTATGCTGCAAAAGTTTTTGATAGCGACCTAATGCCAACAAAGGAAAATACTGCTGGTACATATGGTACTTGAGGTAAAAGTGTTTAGGAAAACCAGTACCTGTAAAATAATCCTCATTCCAGGTTCCATCGCTATTCTGGGTAGAAACTAAGTATTGTACGCCAACAGAAATAGCTCTTAAGCCTTCGTTACCGAGATAGTTTAAGGATGCTAATAGCCCAATTAATGCCCAGGCAGTTTGAGAAGCAGTACTATCTCCTTTACCTTTGAGATGAGGATGATCGTAGCTTTGGCAAGTTTCGCCCCAACCGCCATCTTGATTTTGACAACTAAGTAGCCATTTAGCACCTCTAACAATGTTCTGCTCACAAGTTTCGGGTGCTATCTGACTCAGTGCAGATAAGGTGCCACTAGTTCCATAGATATAGTTAACTCCCCAACGACCAAACCAACTACCATCAGCCTCCTGTTCTTCGATGAGGTAAGCGATCGCTGATTGCACTCGTTTATAGCGCATCGGTAAATGACATTGCCCCACCATCTCTAAAACTCTAGCGGTCACATCGGCTGTATTGGGATCGATAGTAGCTTTGAGATCGCTATAGGGGAGAAGATTAAGCCAATGTTGATCGTTATTGAGGTCAAAAGCTGCCCAACCGCCACCACGACATTGCATCGAAGTAATCCAGTTTAGACAACGGGCGATCGCTCGTTGCTTGAGATCCTCATTGGCTAATTTGATGTCATTTAAAGCCATGACGACCACTGCTGAATCATCGACATCAGGATAAAAGCTATTGTCAAATTCAAATGCCCAACCCCCTGGGTGAGAGCCTTTATTTTTAACTCGCCAATCTCCGTAGGCAAAAATTTGCTGATCTAAGAGCCATTCTCCCCCTTTTTGAACGGTGGGATGATTTGCTTTTACGCCCGATTCTACTAGCGCTTTCACACACCAAGCAGTATCCCAAACAGGAGAAATACAAGGCTGAATTCGATAGCTATTTTCTTCCTCGATCGCAAAATTGGCGATCGCCTTAAATCCCCTCTGCACAACTGGATCGTTCACATCGTAATTCAAACATCTCAATGCCAACATCGAGTTGAGCATCGCAGGAATAATTCCGCCCCAATCGCCAGAAACTTCTTGCCGCTCAAGAATCCATTTCTCCGCAGCTTTCAATCCTTCATGACGAAAAGGAACCAAATTAAGGTTTTCAGCAATCTTGAATGCATCATCTAGATTTACAAAGAGGTCTGTCCAATCATCAGAGCGGGGCAATTCATACTTAACTGAGTTAACCCCTTCGGTATACAGCTCATTGAGACCAATAATCGGGTTGACTGCAAAAAGTGGCTTTTGATCAAAAACAATGATCAGAGGAACAGTACTCCCTCTTGCCCAACTAGACAGATCGTAAATAGAAAAAAGACCATCATCAGGCAAAAGCATTATCCAAGAAGGAATAGAGGGAAGTCCATTCCAGTCATAGCAGCCAATTAAGGCTAAATGAAACTTAGTAAATATTCTGGTTTTACTAATGCCACCTTGCTGCAAAATAAACTTTTTTGCTTTTAACAAAGCAGGGTCTTCTGCTGGTACGCCCAAAAGACGTAAACCCATATAAGCTTCTACTGAAGTGCTGAGATCCCCTCCATCACCATAAAATAATTCCCAGCCACCATGATCTCGTTGTTGCGATCGCAAATAGGATTCGATTTTAGGTAAAGGTATTTCTGAATCTGTACCCCAGATTTTATGAAGTAACAAAACTTCAACAGTAATGGTGACGTTAGATTCCAACTCTGCCCACCAGTAGCCATCCGGATACTGCATTGATAAAAGATAGTCCTGACTAGCAGAAATGGTTTTTGGAACTTGTTCTGACAAATTTGGTTGATATTCCGTCTGCATTGATAGAGAGTTTGGGAATGGTAAGCTCCACTAAGGGATAGCAAACTAAGTCGGATATGGCAACAAAAAGAATATTTAATTTTTTTTAAATTAGGCTTCTGCAACTCGATTTTGACCAAAAGCAATAGCCCATTTCAATGGAATATCAAGAGAGTGACAAACTATTTTTCTATTTCCAATAGCAGTCTATTTTTAAGTGGCTGTTCGAGCCTAATTTTCGGAGGTGAATTAACAGCCGCTAAGGATAAATTATCTGACTCCAAAACAACCAAACCATCAAGCAAAGCATCTTGAAGCAAAGACTCTGGAACTTGAGTAAGCATAAACTGAAAATAATTCCGCAATTGCGCAAGTCTTTCTTGGTGCAACTTTCTCTGCTTAACCATCTCAGTTAATTGGTTAACTGCAATCAAGCGTTTCAAGTCATCTTGAGCTGTCAGTTCTCCTAACAAATCACTGAATCGATCATTGCGACGATGACCAGTTTCTCTTTTTACATACCAACCGAGCAGAGTTAAGGTCATTAGAGAAAGCAGACCCTGAAGAATTGAACTAAAAGCCAACCAAGGATTTTCTGTTTCAGCCCAAACAGTCGTAGCTAAATAGGTAAATAATCCACCCAAAAGACCACTACTCAAAGTGAAAACTAATTTACGATTGTAGCCAACAAGTATTCTTGATAGAGTCTGCCAAGACTTTTGCAATTGAGGGGAAGTTCCTTGATAGATAACCCGCATCAAAAATAATCCTGCCACAGCCGATACCAATATTTGCCAATCCCAATACCAGAGACTAGCAAAAACCAACATCAACAATCCTTTACTCAAAATTGAGGATAATTGTCGAGAAGACGGTCTGCGTTGCGATTTCGGAGAACGTTGTGATTGAGAAAAAATTGAAATTAAAATTTGTTCCCATCTATATAACCTTTTACTCACAAAGATTTCTTTCCGCATTTCCACTTACAGCTTCTTAATTAAACACTAATTTTTGAGATCTTTTCTAGATTCAAGATGATATCCCAACCCTTGCCAAAGAAGATAAATAGGGTGACAGCTTTGTTAAACAAGGATACAAAGTCATTGTTTGCTGACATTCTGCTTAGGTATTAATATCTATTTTGGGCAGAAATCGCATCATAATACTAAAAGGAAGGCAAAAATTTGTCATAGAATCGAGATGTTAAGATACCGACAGTGCGTTTAGTTTAAAAATCTAAACATTTACAATCGGATAATAATAATCTGCCGATAGGCTTTTGAGCCATGGCTAAATAGTTTTTGTTCTTAAGTAATTCAATTATTCAAAATAATTGAATTTTATCGCTCTCTGGATTAAGTCTGGATTAAGTTTTCAGCGATCGCTCTTAGCCCATAATCAGGCATTATGAGTTCAAGAAGAATGCTAATTAAACTGCCTGGATTTAACCTTTATTTAGATATGATGCTACATCAAACCTAAATTTTTATATATAACTTTAAGTAAGAGATCAGAATAGTAACTTATGGAAGGATCTTTTGAAATTACTCTGCAAATAGTAATCGCTGTCCTGGCAGGGATCACTGCCCAAGTCATCGGCGAATATCTTCGCGTTCCTAGCATTGTCTTTCTTTTGCTGTTAGGAATTGTCCTGGGTTCAGATGTTTTCAATGTCCTTCATCCTCAGGAACTAGGTGTAGGGTTAGAGGTTTTAGTTGCACTTTCTGTTGCCATTATTCTTTTCGAAGGCGGACTAAATCTAGAACTGAGAGAATTAGGAAAAGTCTCTGGTAGTTTGCGCAATCTAGTAACTGTCGGCACGATTATTACACTATTTGGTGGAGGGATAGCTGCTCACGAGTTAGCAGAATTTCCTTGGTCTATTTCTTTTCTCTACGCTTCATTAGTAGTAGTAACAGGCCCTACTGTAATTGGACCCCTACTCAAACAGGTAAAAGTAGACCGCCAAGTTTCTACCTTGCTCGAAGGAGAAGGGGTTTTAATTGATCCAGTCGGAGCCATTTTAGCGGTAGTAGTTTTAAACACAATTGTTAATGCCAACTCAGATCCGTTGGGGATTGTTAGTGGATTAGTTCTCAGACTAGGAATTGGCTCTATTGTTGGGGGAATAGGTGGCTGGGTCTTGGGCCTAGTGATCAAAAATACCGACCGCCTTTCAGAGGAATTAAAAAATTTAGTTGTTTTAGCCGGAGTTTGGGGTCTTTTTGTTCTTTCGCAAGAAATTTACAGTGAATCTGGACTGATGGCTACAGTCGCCGCAGGAATAGTAGTCAAAGCCTTTGCACTTCCAGAAGAAAGACTTTTAAAAAGGTTTAAAGGTCAATTAACTGTTCTATGTGTTTCTGTTTTATTTATTTTATTGGCTGCCGACTTATCGATCGCCAGTGTGATTGCCTTAGGTTGGGGAAGTGTTTTAGCGGTCGCGGCACTTATGTTAATTGTTCGCCCCATCAATATTTTTGTCTGTACTGCCAACAGTGATCTAAATTGGCGACAAAAGGTATTTTTGTCTTGGGTAGCACCAAAAGGAATCGTTTCGGCTTCAGTTGCTTCCTTGTTTGCAATTTTGCTAACCGAAAAAGGGATCAATGGTGGTGCCTCAATTAAAGCACTGGTATTTTTGACAATTATTATGACGGTTTTTTGCCAAGGTCTAACCGCAGGAGTTGCAGCTAAATGGTTACGAATAACTTCTAGCGAAGCAACTGGGGCTGTGATAGTTGGGGGTAAAGCCTTGGGTAGATTGGTAGCCAGTCTTTATCAAGAAGCAGGAGAATCGGTCGTTTTAATCGATACTGACCCAGAAGCTTGTAGAAAGGCGGAAGAAGCAAACATTCCCGTATTTCAAAGTAGCGCCCTCGATCCTGAAGTATTGAGTGAAGCAGGAATAGATTCGATGGGAACCTTTATTGCTTTAACTAATAATGGAGAGGTGAATTTGGTTCTAGCACAGCGCGCCCTAGAAGAGTTTCAACCACCCAAGGTTTTAGCAGTTTTCCCTAAAAATAACCCTGGCTCGGCTACAAACAGTAAGGTCAATCAGGCTTTTGTGCCAGAGCTTTCTGCCGAGACTTGGAACGAATATATTGATAGTGGAGAGTTTCAGGTCGGAAAAATAGTTTTACGCAATCCACAAGTATCGCTACAAAAGGCGCATTTGCGAGCTTTAATTCGCTCAGGCGAGTTACTCCCTCTACTAGTTAGAAGAGAGGGAAAATTACAGATAGTCAAATCAGCAGAATCTTGGCAAACCGAGGATGAAGTATTTTGCCTACTCCACGATCCCCGTTCCAAACTCATGAAAAAATTAACTGGGAATAAACAGCTTTCCCGCTTGGCATTAGACAAATTCCCTGAAGTCGAGAGCATTTCAATTACACCAAAACAGACTATTCCCGAAGTCGCAAATTAGAAAATCGAGAATAGAATATTTTCCCTTCCAGATTGATTTAAAGCTTTTCAATTAATCAACTCGTAGGATTACTGAACTCTTGAGTCCGAAAACGACTCAAAACTCATGTATTAGAGAAACTTAAGTGTTTGTCTTACTATCGCCATGTCAAGAAAAAAATTATTTTACTGAAAGTCATACTGAAATAAAACAGTAATATCACTCAGACAAAACCAGATATAAAAATAAGATTTTAGTTTAACCGAACCAATGCCAAATCTATAAAAAGCAGGAAAATTGAGGGCTGTTTTTATCTATTTTGAAGACCTTTGCTAAATAAATGATGTTAATTTTCCTTTGTAAGAAGTTAGTGAATATTACTGATGCTCACTCTTGTACTTCATGAAGATAATGATGTCGTGGTAGAAATCATCAGTGGAGACTTTACAGATTGTGGAAATTCAGCCTACAAAAATTACGAGACACGACAAAATAGCATCCTTGATCGCTACACCTTTACTACTTCTTCTATTCAATGCTGCTTCCGCAACAGCCTTTGATCTCACTTTTAGCGGCACACCTTCACTTATTAACGGGACAGGTCTAGAAGTGGGAGCAGAATAGGAATATAGCAATGTAGGAACTGACTCTGCTAGTGGGATTACCATTAATGCTGTCGTAACTATTGCTGGCTTCCAGAATAGTGGGATATTGGAAACTCCATTTGACGAAACCGTTTTTGGGTTTGACAACAACATCCAACCACGACTTACTAGAGAAGGGGGGGTCACAGGAGCATTATCGGCCGCGGTCGCCCCCACAGTTGAATTTTCAGTTAACTTTACCAATGCTGCCAACGGGAACGACTTACTTTTAGAGGGTTTCGTTGCCCAGGCAAATGATGTTGATGGAGACAATAATGTAATTCAAGAGGGAGTGAGGTTCTACGGAGCTGACACAATCGATGTCGGTTCGGCAGTTACATCTAGTTCAGGAACAAATGCTAGGGGTGCATTTTTGCAAGGAGAGTCTTCAAGTACTAATGCCAACAATGGAATTGGTGCAGAAGCAAGCAATTTAGCCATTGCAAACTACAATAGTGGCGTCACCACCTTCGATTTTGATTACTTTTTCACCACCACTGGCTCAGTTAGTAGCTCTAGCACTGCACTACCCAGATTAAACTCTTTATTTCTACAAACGACTAGTGTAACGGAAGTACCTTTTGAATTTTCACCTGCTTTGGGTTTAGTCATAACAGGTTTGGGAATTGGCTTTCATCAATTTGGCAAAAAAAGAAAAAATCTAAAAATTGAGAAGTAATCAAAACAAGTTAAATATAGTCTCAAAATATTTTTCAAATGTTGATCATCAGTTTGTTGCACTGCCAAAATATAATTGCAAACAAAAGAACAGAACAGAAACAAGAAGTATCGATAAATCCAAGCTATTAAATATTGATAACTAAATATTTTTTCTAAAACATTATTGGTCAAAATTCTGTAGCTTAGAAAAAACACCAATAAAATTAATATCGGCAAACTAGAGAGTCAGCCTTTACAAAATCAACTCAGCTTGCCAATATTCAAAACTACCTAGATCTATAATTTATTTCTTATTACTGCCAATACAGATCCCTGATTGATCTGCTTGAGTGGTTTCAAGAATTTTTTTGTTCAATAATGTTGGATTATTTTGGGGTTAAAATCTTGGTAAACTCCGACAAAAATAGATGATAAGCATTGCTTTTCTAGCTCTAATCGCTGTTTACGTTGCCTGGAATTTGGGAGCAAATGATGTTGCCAATTCGATGGGAACATCGGTTGGCTCTAAAGCAGTTACCTTAACTCAAGCTGTTGTAATCGCAGGAATTTTAGAATTTTTAGGGGCAGTAATTTTTGGCAGAAATGTCTCCTCAACGATCGCCACGCAAGTTGTTAACCCTCAGATATTTGCCCCCCAACCCCAAATTTTTTTATGGGGAATGATCTCAGTTTTGATCGCCTCTGGACTGTGGTTACAAATTGCCACCATCAAAGGCTTACCCGTTGCTTCCTCCCATGCAGTTATTGGTGCGATCGCTGGTTTTGCTTGGGTTGCCTTTGGTCAGGGTGCAATTAATTGGCAGAGCATTGGCAAAATTTGTGCTGGTTGGCTGGTCACTCCTTTATTGAGTGGCATGATCTCAATTTTGATTTTTAGTTTGCTTGCGCGATCGCTATTTGAAAAAAAATCACCTTCGGCTCTACAAGAATGGATACCTTGGCTCAGTTCTGGGATCGTAGCTCTATTTGGAATTATTGTTTTTCCAGGTCTTTGGCAGCACGAAATATTTCAGAATCTCAGTCTCAACCAGAAACTTCCTGAACATGATTTATCCATATTGCTTGGTGGCATTGGAGCGATCACTCTAACTATTTATGCCTGGCAAGTATTACAACGACTCACAAAAGCTAACCTTAGCGAAGCTGATATTACCGAAAAAATCATGGCTAAGTTTCAAGTAGTTAGTGCCTGTTTTGTCGCCTTTGCCCATGGTTCTAATGATGTGGGGAATGCGATCGCGCCTTTAGCTGCAATTCTCGATGTTCTCAAAACAGGAAAAGTCCCTCTAGCGAATATCTCCATTCCCTTCTGGGTGCTTTGTTTAGGCGGATTAGGAATTGTCGGTGGCTTAGCAGTGCAAGGCAAAAAAGTAATCAGCACCATTGGTGACAATATTTTTGCTCTAGTTCCCAGCACCGGCTTTTGTGCCGAAATCTCTACCGCTGCAACCATCTTGCTTGCTTCTCGAATCGGTCTACCAGTTTCCACTTCCCACGCTCTAGTCGGGAGCGTCATCGGGATCGGCATCTGGAAAAACAAATCAGCCCTCAAATGGCAAACTGTCCGCTCAATTGTCGGAGCTTGGGTAATCACAATTCCCGCTGCGGCTGCATTAAGTGCAATTATTTTTATCGGCTTACGCCATTTTTCTCTTTAAAACTCTAACTGCGTTTAATCAAAATTTTGAGACCTTACCCACCTAGAATAATAATCCAAGGTATCCCTAACTCTAATTAATTGAAGTTAAAACAAGCGCATAACGCTTTAACCCCAAGACTATGCTGCCAACAATTCAATCAATACGGCAGGGGCTTGGGGAGGTCGTAATCCTCCCCAATATCTGGGGGCGCGGGGGAAGCATCCCCCGATTAAATTTGGCTTTTAACGAGAACAACGTAAAGCAATAGCAAATTTTTCTCCCACACCAAACATAACTTATTCAACTCAAAGCCCATCAACATCAACCCTTAACCGATCCAGCCAACAAACCCCTCACAAAATACTTCTGCAAAGCAAAAAAGACAACCAAAGGAACAATCATCGAAATAAACGCCCCCGCAGTCAGCAAATGCCAATCCTGACCCCGATCGCCAACCAAATTACGTAAAGTCAGCGTAATCGGCGCCACATCCTGGTTTCCCCCCAAATAAACCAAAGCCACCAACAGATCATTCCAAACCCAAAGGAACTGAAAAACTGCAAAAGAAGCGATCGCCGGAGTAGACAACGGCACAATTACCCGCGTAAAAATTTTGAGATGAGAAGCCCCATCCATCGAAGCAGCCTCAATCAAATCAGCAGGCAAAGAACCAATATAGTTACGCAATAGATAGATTCCCAACGGCAACCCATAGCCAGTGTGCGCCAACCAGACCCCTAAAAAAGAACCAGCCAAACCCAAATCATTGTAAGTTCTCAGCACAGGAATCAAAGTCATTTGCAAAGGTACGACCATTAAGCCCACAATCACCATAAAAATTAGTTGCCTACCAGGAAAACGCATCCAAGCCAAAGCATAGGCAGCAAAAGTCGCGATCGCAATCGGAATAATTGTCGCAGGGATTGAGATAATCAAACTATTTAAAAAAGTCTGACCCATCCCCTCACTACCCAAAACCTCGCCGTAGTTACCCAGATGCAACTTGGTCAACTCAAAAGGATGCAAAAGCACAGTCCACCAACCAGTTTCTAATAAGTCGGCTGAGGGTCGAAAAGAACTAATTAGGAGACCAACAGTAGGCAATGTCCAAATCAGAGCAATTAAAACTACCGCAATGTGAACAGGGGTTTTAGCAATTAGGTTAGTGAATTTAGGCTTCTTCCCAGACTGTCTAGTTTTTACTTGTTTAGGATTAGTTATATTTTTACTAGTCATCTTGTTTAAGCTTCCTCCTGCTGCTGAAAACGGCGAATGTTAACCACCATAATTGGGATAACCGCAATTAATAAAATTACCGCGATCGCACTCCCCCGACCAAAATGACGGAAATTAAACATTTGTTTGATCATCAAACTGGCAACCACATCCGTATCCAGATTGCCTGCTGTCATCACAAAGACAATATCAAATACCTTAAGAACCAAGACCAAAACCGTGGTGGCAACGACGGTAATCGTTGAGCTAATCGTGGGAATGATAATCCGCCAAAAGATCTGGAACTCACTTGCCCCATCCATCCGCGCGGCTTCGATAATATCTTGGGGAATACCTTTAACTGCCGAAGAAAGTAAGACCATGCAAAAGCCTGTTTGCAACCAGATCATAATCACAATCAGGGCAAAATTATTAATCGACTTATTGACCAGCCAACCAATCGGCTCAAACCCCAGACCTGTTACAAAGGCATTTAGTAGACCAATTTGTTCTGCCCCAGGGGGATTGTAGGCATACATAAACCGCCAAATGACACTAGCCCCGACAAAGGAAATTGCCATCGGCAGAAAAATTAAGCCTTTTGCTACCGCCTCATAACGAACTCGATCTACTAGTACCGCGATCGCCAAGCCCAAACCAACACTAATGGTAGTTACCAGAACTAACCACAGCATATTATTGCGGAAGGCAATTAACATCGAGCTATCGGTTAGAGCAAACTGAAAATTCTCCAGCCCCACAAATTCAGTCGAGCGACGATCAAAAAAGCTCAAAAAAATTGTTCTCAGGGTGGGCAAAACCAGATAAGCCGACAAAAACAAAATCGCGGGAAGAGTATAGACCCAAGGCAAAATTTGCGACCGCCATTTGCGAGGCAACTTCTCAACTAGATAGTTTGCCAAAAAAAACAACCCGATCACCCCACCAGAACCGACAACAATTGCGGCGATCGCACTTAAAATACGGTTAATATTTTCCATCTAGAATGACCAACTTTTCTCAATTTCCCCTAAAACTTTCTCAATACTTTTGCCCCCGACAAAATCAATAATTCCGCTCCAAAAGGTACCAGTACCAACGCTACTAGGCATCATATCCGAGCCATCAAAACGAATTGTCTCTGCATTAGCTAAGATTTCAGCCTGTTGCTTAGTCACAGGGTCGGGGTAGACATCTAAAGCAACCTGCTGATGAGGCGAAATAAACCCACCCAGTTTTGCCCAAATTTCATGGGGTTCGGGAGTAGCTAAATATTCAAGTAAAGCCTTGGCTTCAGGCGTTTCATTAAACATCCCAAACACATCCCCAGCAACTAAAATTGGCGTGCCAAACTCTGGCTTAATTTCAGGGAAAGGGAATACGGCAATATTTTTGCCTAGCTCAGCTTCCTCTGGGAAAAAACTAGAAATAAAACTTGCTTGTCTGTGTAGATAACAACTGGGGGGTTCTCTAAATAAGCCTTTAGGCGCATCACCAAAAGGAGTGCTAATTGCGCTGACAACTCCCCCATTAACGTATTTAGGATTTAAGACAACTTCGCCAAACTTAGTAAATGCCTCTTGTACAGGAGGAGCATTAAAAGGGATTTCGTGACTAACCCATTGGTCATAAACTTCTGCCCCAGCAGAACGCAACATAATATCTTCGATCCAGTCAGTCCCTACCCAACCTGTGGCATTTCCACTTTCCATGCCTAGACACCAGGGTGTTTCGCCATTGGCATTAATGCGATCGCTCAACTTAATCATTTCTGACCAGGTTTTGGGAACTTGCCAACCCTTGGCAGCAAAAGTTTCTGGGTTATACCAAACTAAACTTTTAACCGATGCCCGATACCAAATACCATAAGTTTGATCATCCACCTTCCCTAAATCGAGCCAATCTTGACTATAACTCTCAGCCAATTTTGCTTGATCGATAAATCCTGAAATTGGCTTAAGCTGACCAGTTTTAGCAAAATCCTGCATCAATCCTGGCTGAGGAAACATCGCTACATCAGGGGCATCCCCAGACTCTACTCTGACCGGGAGCAAAGTAGCAAAAGCATCTGTGCCTTCGTAAACAACCTTAATTCCTGTCTTCTCTTCGAATGGAGCCAAAGCAGCTTCTAATTTGTCTTGCTGTTCGCCAACGACTACGCCCAAAACGGAGACTGTTTTTTCTGTAGAAACTTCTTGATCAGAACTCCCCCCACAAGCACTAGTTGTCAATAAAAGAGCTACGCCCAAACCTAAATTCAAAATTTGTTTTTCTATCTTCATCAAAATTTGTGTGTTAAATAGTTGGTTGTCAAATAAATTTCCCTGTATAAGTACTCATTCAACCGCAAAATAAACAAAAATACGAATAATAGAAAAACTTGTTGCAATTGCCAATTTGAAAAAAATAGCAACATGGTAGAGAAACCCGAATAAGAAAAGTAGGGTAATCTTCAGAGTTCATTAACTACCGAAATAAGCGAAAATCGATTACTAGAATAGGAAAATCACTGAGAAATAGATTTAAGAAACTATGGCTGTACTGGAAAAAGGTAATATTACGATCCATACCGAGAATATATTTCCGATCATTAAGAAATCTCTTTATACAGATCATGAAATTTTCTTACGGGAATTAATTTCTAACGGTGTCGATGCATCTTCTAAATTAAAGATGGCATCCTTGGCAGGAGAAGCCACAGGGGATGTTCCTGAACCCAAAATTACCATTAGCCTCGACTCATCGGCGAAGACCCTTTCGGTAACTGATAATGGCATTGGCATGACCGCGGATGAGGTCAAAAAATATATCAACCAAGTAGCATTTTCTAGTGCGGAAGATTTTATTAGCAAGTATGAAAAATCTTCTAATGACTTAATCGGTCACTTTGGTTTAGGTTTCTATTCTGCCTTTATGGTGGCAAAGCAAGTGGAAATTGATACCCTTTCTTACAAAGAAGGTTCAACTCCTGTGCATTGGACTTGCGATGGTTCTCCAGAATTTGAAATTACTGATTCAGACAGAACCACAGTAGGAACTACAATCACTCTGCATCTACAAGACGAAGAAAAAGAGTATGCCGAAGTTGCTAGAGTACAGCAGCTAGTTAAAACCTATTGCGATTTTATGCCCGTTAAGATCATTCTTAATGGTGAGCAAATCAACCGTCA
>CALKUU010000317.1 GCA_937996665.1 uncultured Xenococcaceae cyanobacterium
GATTGTTATCAAAAAACACGGGCGAAAAGCTAAAAGTATCTTCCGTTATGGCTTTGATTTTTTACGCTCTATTTTCCTTAACTTGGAAGATTTTCAAGCTGATTTTCTTGACTCTCTCCGATTTTTGTCCTGTACTTAGATGGGTATCAAGTAAAAGATTCATTCCATATATTCCTTGAAGTCTGTTAGTGGTTCGTCAAAATCTTCGGACATCCAAATTTTCCCCTTGGCACTGCCTCTTTTTAAGGGTCTTTTGATTGGTGAAATTTTAGCGACTGGTTTATTATTTTGGGTGATTATGATTTCTTCTCCCTCAATAGCTAAATCAAGCAGATCTGGCAATTTTGATTTAGCTTGGGTGATGTCAAGTTGATTCATGATAGTACTTTTATTCGTTTAGTAATGTTTTCAGGATATAACGACCTTGAATATTCTTGAGAGTAAATTAAAGATTACATTTAGTCACTATTTTGAATTTTTTCTAAGATTTCATCTCGCAAGTTTTGAGCATCTTCATCATTTGGGGCAAGTTCTAGACAGCGATCAACTAATTCTAAAGCCGACTGCCAAGAGTTGAGGGCTTCTGTTGATTGTGATAAATCCTTATAGTGATCTCCCAACTTTTTCAATGTTTCTCCTTTATTGAAAAGTGCATAGATATAATTAGGGGCGAGTTTGAGGGCGTGGTCAAAA
Organism: uncultured Xenococcaceae cyanobacterium; assembly: GCA_937996665.1. Classification (GTDB taxonomy): domain Bacteria; phylum Cyanobacteriota; class Cyanobacteriia; order Cyanobacteriales; family Xenococcaceae; genus Hyella. The sequence goes on from CALKUU010000317.1 coordinate 694, forward strand.
GCAGCGATTTTATCTTGGTAACTATTAACAGCTATGGGTTTGAGGTTTCTGGGGTTCACCGTCGCAAGAATTTACAGATTGTCCTTTGCTGTGGAGAATTGCTGATCCTGGGGAGCTTGTGGCGATGCTTGAGTTTATTGCCTTGGATGGTTTGGGTTATTGTCCCCAGGATGAAGTACCTGAGTTGGTTAATCCTGTTTTGTTCCTCTAGTTAGCAGGGTTGGCAAATTAGAAAGAGCTAGTTAGAAAAAATCTGGTTAATTTAAAGCAAGATAGTAAGTATTATTTTTCTGATTAATCTTTATTTTATTAGAACTATTATTCTTGAAAAATTTAGAAGGGGAAGTCCCTAATTGTTTACTTTTCAAGGTTTCAGATAAAGATTTTTTGTATTTATCCTTAAACTGCTTACCAATTACATTGAGGGGAACTTCAGTATTTTTATTTTTCGCTATTTCCTTAAGAAGAGATTCAATGGTACATAGGAAAATATCTGTAGGACTTTGATTAACAGAATTAGAATTATTGTTTTTTTGTTTTAGATCTTCTTTGGCGATCGCTATTACATCAGTGCGGTTATTCAAAAAATCTTGGACATAGATATTTTTCGATTTTTGATAAACCTTGTAAGTTTTGCAACCTAGGCTAATTAAAGTCTTATGCAAGTAGTCAAAGATGGAGTCATTAGAAACTATAATTACCTCAGTTATTTGTGGATATTGGAATAGTAACGAGGTTCCCAAGGTTAAAATTTGTGCATCAGCAGCATTTTTCGCTTTCGGTACATGAATTAGTTGATATCTCTGCTTATGTAAAATCAAGTCAAGATTAGCTAAGGATTTATTTTGCCAATTTGCTACGGCTAATTTGATTGCTAGGGGATAATTACAATAGCCTTTCAAATATTTTTCTAAATCTAATTGCCGACTGAAGTTTTCAGCATCCAATAATAAAGCTGCCGTTGGCGATAAACTTCGAGGTGGTAGATTATTGGGGCGTGTTTCCCATGAATTCATATTCCTGGAGGACAAAAAATATTAATCCTGATAGTAATATGAACAGCCTATCGCCAGGCTTCAGTTTTAGTCAGTGATCTGGGGTAAAGATCAATCAAGGTTGCTGTTATAAAGTTGACAAATTGAGGCGATCTCCTGAACCCTTCTTATTCGCTAGCTGTAGTTAACTTATCAATCACATAACAAATAATTAGCCATAGACCCGCACTAATGAAAATAGTCAGTAATAGTCTGAGAATAAAAAGCTTGATATCAGACATATCCAAGCTAAATTTATAGATTAAAGTCGCATCGATAGCAGCCGTAAAAAATCCTAGACCTTGCTTTAAATTTTTGTTAGACATTCTATTCTTATTCATTTTGATTTTAGTATTTTAAATTGGTTAATTGGTTGGTAATTTTTTTGAAAAAATAGATAATTTTTTGAGAATTATAGGTTGATTATTTTTGTAGTCCTATAAAAACAAATAATATACAAAAGTTAATAAATCGAGAATATATTTAATGATAATTAACCCAAAAAACAGTCGCCTTCATTCTAGTGAGTAGTTCGATATTTGCCAACTTCTCTAAGTAGATTTAGCTAATTTTTTCTCAACTAAAAAGTATAATTATGGAGATTTTTATTCCACAAATAAGGTTAATTTAATGTCTAGTAAATAACTACTTTACCTGCAACTAAAGACTTTGAGTGCAGTATCTTAGGAACAGGATCAAGTGATAATTAGATGATTAATAATTCAGTAAAGTTTATCGCCTGAGTATCCGTAAACATACTCAAATAAGTGAGGATTTTTATGATCTTAGTTTTTGATTTAGCAACCTAAAATAAGCTGAAAATAAACGTTTTTAAATCTGCTCAAAAAAGTCATCGCTGCCAATTCTTTCCAATTCAGGAGAAACCCTGATTCCCCGACAACCAGTATTAACAAAATTACTAAGAATTAGACCTAGACTAAAGTCCACCTCCTGATTAACTTTTCCTTGGGCTAAATGTTCGCGCCAAAATAAGAAATTACCGATTAGCAGCCAGGCAATACTGCTGAGCAAAAAAGTTGTGGTGGCAATCATAATCCAACCCAAGAACTGATAAACAGTTTGGGTCAGCCAAGAATATTTGTAGACATATTCAGAGGAGTATTGTCCGCTTACATCGCAAAAGATGCCAACGGCTAAAGTGCCCCAAAACCCACAAAAGAGATGGACAGGAACCGCCCCAACCGGGTCATCTATTTGGCAAATTTCTAATAAATATTCTCCGAGCAAAACGAATAAGCCACTAATAACCCCAATCAGAAATGCCCAACGCAACTCCACATAGGCAGAAGAGGCGGTGATGCCAACTAAACCGCCTAAAATTCCGTTAATAATTGTGCCTAGCTTTCTTTGACCGTCAAACCAAATTACAAAAAACAAAACAGCAATGCCTCCTGAAGCGGCAGACATCATGGTTGTCACAACTATATGAGGTACGTTTTCTAAAAATTGAGCCGAGCCACCATTAAATCCGAACCAGCCCAACCATAGAATAAAGCAGCCCAAAGTACATAAACCTAAATTGTTAGGTTGAAACTTGGCACGATTGAATTGACTATATTCCAATCTTTCTCCTAGTAGTAAAGCTCCAGACAAGGCAGCAGCGCCTCCTACCGAGTGGATCACCGCAGAACCTGCAAAATCCTGAAAATTTAAGAAATCGGGATTTCTCAACAAGCCATTGCTTCCCCATACCCAATGTCCAACAAAGGGATAAATAAATGCCACCAGGACAAAACTAAACAAGATAAAGGCTCTAAATTTTATTCTTTCGGCGACTGCACCTGAAACGATGGTTGCCGTTGTGCCAGCAAAGACCAATTGGAAGAAAAACAGAGCCGGAAAAGCTCTACCAGCCCAGGCTTCTGCTAGTTGACTAAAATAAACAGGGAAGTTCTGAGCTTCACTAGCTAGAGGGAGATAAAAGAAAAAACCTTCACTGCTACCAATGATTGGGCTACTGCTATTCCCAAACATTAAACTAAACCCAAATCCCCAAAAAGCTAGGGATGAAATACAAAAGACGATCAGATTTTTTGCAAGAGTATTAACGTAGTTTTTTTTACTACAAAAGCCTGCTTCTAGCATCGCAAAGCCAGCATTCATCGAAAAAACTAGAATGCTGGCGATAATCATCCAAAAAGTTTTTAAGGCATTGGAGCGATAGTCTACTAAGCCGATATTTTGGGCAAAAACAGGATGATTACCTATAAAGAAAGCTAGAGCAAACAGAAATATAAATATATTTTTATATTTTAAAAGTCGAGCAATACTCGGAGATAAAAAAAGTTTTTTATAGTTAGTTAATGGCATCAGGGCGTTAGCTCAAGATTTATTTTCTAGGGCAAACTGATCAAAAAATTACTCTAGATATGAAGCAATAACACAATTATTTTGTGACTTATATTCTACCAGCCAAAGGCGAAAATCTGGACTGGTGTTTCCCCATCTACTAAACCAAGGAATGACGTCTTTGGATTGATAATATTGAGGTGCAATATTACAAAGATTGCGGACTGCTTCTTTGCGCTGACCATTAGATGCCAAAAAATCGATCGCATAAATGAATTGGGCTTCCCACAAAATCTCTTCACAATCAATTTTTGCTTGCTTCGGTTGCTGAGCTTTAAACTGCTTAAAATCGGCGATCGCTTGGCTTAGAAAAGATTTTCGTCGGTTCTTAATTCCTAGCTGAGCCTTTTCAATTAGGCTACTAGGACAAGTAATGAAACGGTCAGCAACATTGTTAGCTGGAGAGAGGTGAGGTGATTTTTTGGCACCAAAAAACACAATGGCAGCAGTTAAGGCAACAAACAGAATTGTCCAATAAGACTTGAATTTTGGAGAATTTGGAGTTTCTTGCGGAACAAAGTTATCCTCTTGGTCGGAGGGGATAGGTTCTTCTGAACCAATGGTCGGAGAATTGGAAATAGATAAAGAACTATACTTGTCTTGACTATCGTCATTTAGTGCTAGTTCTCCTTGGGCAAGAATTTCCTGACAATACCTTTGCGTTTCGACAACATCGCCTTTGGTTTCAATTAATATTCGCTCTAGTAAAAGATGATAGTTTTCACCCTTAAGTTTTTCAGACTGAGCACAATCAGCCAAAAAACGATCCAAGACAGTAATTAACTCTTGTTCTTTGTTTGTCCAATCCATTAAGAAACTCGTAAGCTAAACACTAAACTGCGTACTAAAAACTGGTTTTCCATTTCTGTTAATCCTGGATGGGACAATGCCAAAGCAAGCTTTAACTCTCGACGACTTAACAGCTTGTTCTGCGCTTTTTTCCCAGAAGCCAACCAACTAACTAATTTCTCTAAATAGCTACAGCGAATAAAGCTGTCACTACTCAAAATGGTTTTTAAAATCAAACTCAATAGACCGGTCTGACCTTTTGTCCACAACAGCAACTTCCCAACAGTTGCATGAGCATTTTTGATCTTATGAAGCTGTTCTTTTTGAGCTTTATTAACGAAATTTAGCAAGAGAGAGGCAAGTTTTTGCTCCTCGATTGATTTGAGTTTTAATTTAGTTTTAAACACATTTAGCGTACTCTTAACTAAAAATAGATTCTCTTCATTATTTAACACCTTTCCTTCAATAAAAATCAGCCTATTTTGCAATTCTTGAGAATTCAATAATTGAGAATTGTCTTTATATTCAGATAGAACCCAATCTACCAACTTATCTTCATAAGCAGGGTCTTTCTGAGTCTTGTTGTGAGCTGAATAGTTATCTTGGTTTTGACTACGATGCATAGGATTACCTTTCAATCTCGTCTCATGGCTTGGCTAATCATCGCGCCGAAAATATCGCGCTAGGTTTACTGGTGAACAATAAACTCAAGACATAAATATGGCACCGATCCAATGGTTCGGCAAGATGTTAATTGGCTTAGGTTGCAATTGCCAAAGAGTTGCTTTGCAAAGTAACCAGGTTTTATCGACAAAGTAAGGTTATTATTAGGGACGAAATTAACTTGTTAGTGAGACAGAAGGTTGAGTTATCGTCCTCTCGCGATCGATTTGTTTGCTGGCTGTGGTGGCATGTCTTTAGGATTGGAGGCAGCAGGATTCGATATTGCTGCTGCGGTAGAAATAGATCCGATTCATGCCTTGGTTCATCACTATAATTTTCCTGATGGCATAACTCTGTGCCAGGACATTAGACAGCTAAAGAGTAATGATCTTTTACAAAAGATCGAGCAACAAGGTTTTTTGGGAGAAATCGACCTCATTGCAGGCGGTTCACCCTGTCAAGGCTTCTCTTTGATGGGAAAAAGAGAGTTAGATGATCCTCGTAATCAGCTAGTTTTTGAATTTATTAGGCTAGTCTCGGAAATTAGACCTAAATACTTTATTTTTGAAAATGTACCTGGTCTAACTAATCCTAAGTATCAATCTCTGTTGTCGGCGATTATCGATCGCTTTGCCGAGGCTGGTTATCTGCTTAAGCAACCACATCAAGTTTTGGATGCCTCTTTGTATGGTGCGCCCCAAAAACGCAAGAGATTAATTCTCTTAGGCTATCGACAAGATCTAGAACCATTAGAGTATCCCCAAAATATTGATTCGCAAAATTATCAGAGCATCAACTTCAATTCAGTTCAAGTAGCGATCGGTGATTTGAGTAAGATTCCTGTTTTCCGAGGTTGTGATTGTGGGATCAATCCCAAAAAATTGAGCTATAGAGGAGCTAGAGCCAGTTTTGCTCTCAAAAATCAAGGTATTTATGCCTTGTGCCACCAAAGGGCAATCAAAAAATTTGTTTGGGGTCATTTAGGCTCGAAACATACAGCGAATTCTATTCAACGTTTTGACCAAGCTCTGCCAGGGAAAAAAGAAGCCATTAGCCATTTTTATCGACTTGCTGCTGACGGGCTTGCTAATACCCTACGAGCTGGTACCTCCCGAGAAAGAGGTGCTCATACTGCCCCGCGCCCAATTCATTACCAACATCCTCGTTGCATCACAATTCGAGAAGCAGCTAGATTGCATACCTTTCCTGATTGGTTTCAATTCCATCGCACCATCTGGCATGGGTTTCGCGAAATTGGCAATTCTGTTATTCCCCTGTTCGCCAAGCATCTTGGCTCAGAAGTTATCCGTCACCTCGATGTCGATCTAGACTCGTTGCCAATTAGAAAAATAGAATCAATGGACGATGATTTGCTTAGTTATCGGATGGAACAAGCAGCAAGATTTTGGCAGGTTGACGAAGAGATAATTCCCAAACGAACTAGAGTTCTCGCCAAAGGTTAATAATCATTGGCAAATAGATGTTGCTGCTAAAAGCTGTAATCACCCTTCAACAATTACCCATTCGTGAAGGTCATATTCAACACAGTTATTCTTGATAAGTGGGTCATTCTCAATAATTTGCTGGGCTTCTTCTAGCGATTTAGCTTCAAATAACAACATCCCTCCTCCATACTCAGCCCAATAACCAGTTCTGGCATTATGTCCTTGATTATTTAGCTCGCGTACATAGAGCTTGTGATCAGGAACAAATTGGTCGAAAGTTTTTTTATCGACAATTCCTTTTTCTATCTTGGCAAAAATAGGCATCTTAAATGAATTAGGATAGTTCTGAACTTGGCAACCAATATAATCTTTCTGAATAATTATTTGCTTCTCTAGATCAAATATAGAAAGAATAGCTACTTTTTAGTTAAAATTATTGTGTAGGACAAGTTATTTTAGTTGACGAGAATTTTTCTTGACCACTAATTTGGCATCTAGATTCTGGAGAAACTATTCTAGAGAATCTAGCAGATAATCAATTCACGGATAATCAATTCAATGTCAGAAGCGACTCAAACCCCAACCAAAGGAATCCAACTAACCCCAGCAGCGTATAAACACATTATGATGCTGCGTGAACAACAGGGCAATAAAGACCTCTGCTTGCGTGTCGGAGTTCGGCAAGGTGGTTGCTCAGGAATGTCTTATATGATGGATTTCGA
>CALKUU010000318.1 GCA_937996665.1 uncultured Xenococcaceae cyanobacterium
GTTGCTCGTCGCTTTACTCCTGATCCCCAAAGAAATTGGCGCAATGATTTAAAAATTCTTTTTACCGATTAAAATGCTCGAACCAATTAATCAGCTAGAAATAGATTTGACTAACAAGTTGCGATCGCATCAGGTTTTTACTCAGCTAGCTGATTTATCCTGGTCTGATTTTTTAGCCATTCTCATCCAGAGACGTTTTTTGTCTCTTAATATTGTCAATATCTACGAACTAGCGATCGATGCCCTATCTGACAAATCAGTAAAAAAAACAGTAAGAGCGATTTTACATGAGGAATATCCACGCAGTACCAAGGGTCTTCCTTTACCTTCTCATCGTGAATTACTCTTTCAAGATTTGCTTAATTTGGGTGCAACTCCTGAAATGATTCTAACTACTCCAGAATCAGATACAACCAGGCAAGTTAGAGAACAGGGCTATCAGTTGATGGTAAATTGCTTAGGTCAAACAGAAGCTCAAGTAAAAATAGTAGCTTTTTTGCGATTTTGGGCAGAAGTGTTGGTTTCGGTTGAATATTCTTGTCTGTGGTCACGCATTTCAGAGAAACTAGCCAGCAAAAATTCACAAGAAAAACCACGCTCAGAGTTCTATTATTTTCACCTAATTCACGATAGTAGAAATTCCAATCTTGGTGAGGAAAACTTGTTGGGGGGACTAACCCATTCTCAGGAATTAGGACTTCACCTCAAAAAAATAATTTCATCTCCAGAAATTATTCCTCTTTGCCTTGATATAGAAAGAGAAGCATACTTTCTCAAATGCAAATTTTACAGTCAGTTTTTAGATAAGCTTGTTATTTGAATAAGGCGATTTTATGATTTTGATCTCTATATTTAGAGTTGAAAAATGGTGATTATAACAGAACAATATATACTAAGCTCTGATCTTTAAAGGTTTAGATGAACACTGATTTATTAAAACTTTGATTCTAAGGAAAATGATGAAAAGTGACTGCCTAATTATTTATTGAGATTAGCGATTAAGTGTTAAAAAGCAAATGCCAAATCAACCTGACCCAGTTCGTTTAGAAATATTCAAAAATCTTTATCAATTTATCGCTGAGCAGATGGGGATTGTGCTGCAAAATACCGCAGCTTCGGTCAACATCAAAGAGCGTTTAGATTTTTCTTGTGCCATTTTTGATAGTTCTGGATCCCTCGTTGCCAATGCTCCTCATATTCCAGTTCATCTTGGCTCGATGGGTGCTAGTGTGATTAGTTTGATTAGCGATCGCAGCTCAGAGATAAAATCAGGCAACATTTATCTCTCCAATAATCCTTACAACGGGGGTACTCACTTACCTGATGTAACAGTTATCACCCCAGTATTTAATAACTCCCCTCTCCTCTCAGGGAAGGGACTGGGGGAGAGGTCAAACCCAATTTTCTATGTTGCTTCTCGCGGACATCAAGCCGATCTTGGTGGCATTACGCCTGGTTCTATGCCACCTAATAGCACCACAATTACTGAGGAAGGTATTCTCTTCGATAACTTTCTGCTCGTAGAATCAGGCAACTTTCGAGAAGATGCCGTTAAAGAGATCCTGCGAAATCATCCTTATCCCGCCCGTAATGTTGAGCAAAATATTGCTGACTTTAAAGCCCAGATTGCCGCTAATCATCAAGGTGTTAAGGAGTTACGGCGGATGGTTGCCCAATATGGTCTAGAAACCGTTCAGGACTATATGCAATTTGTGCAAGATAATGCCGAATTAGCCGTTAAAAAAGCTTTAGTTTCGCTGCAAGATGGTGAATTTAGTTATCCGATGGATAACGGAGCCAAAATTGAGGTCAAAGTTAGTATCGATCGCCAGCAAGCTACAGCGAAAATTGACTTTACAGGAACATCCGCGCAACTAGTTAGCAATTTTAATGCCCCTATTGCGGTAACCCAAGCTGCTGTTTTGTATGTTTTTAGAACCTTAGTAGAAGAATCAATCCCTTTAAATGCAGGATGTCTCAAACCCCTAACTATTATTATTCCTGAGGGCTGTTTGCTCAATCCGATTGCCCCTGCTGCGGTGGTGGCTGGCAATGTGGAGACTTCCCAATCTGTCGTTAATGCCTTGTATGGTGCGCTGGGGGTGATGTCGGCAGCTCAGGGCACAATGAATAATTTCACCTTTGGTAATGAGAAATATCAATATTATGAAACGATCTGCGGTGGTTCTGGGGCAGGCTTAGATCTTAAGGGAGTGGGCTTCAACGGTACAGATGCGGTACAAACCCATATGACCAATTCACTTTTGACGGATCCAGAAGTCTTGGAATCTCGTTTCCCCGTCAGATTAGAGGACTTTTGTCTCCGCGATCGCAGTGGTGGTCAAGGTCAATTTATGGGTGGTAATGGAGTTGTCAGAAAAATTCGTTTCCTAGAGCCAATGACTGCGGGGATTTTGGCTAGTCACCGTCAGGTTGTGCCCTTTGGCTTACAAGGTGGCAAGTCCGGAAAAGCAGGGAGAAGTTATGTTGAGCGTCAAAATGAGGTAACTCAGAACCAAAAAACGGAAGAATTAGCTAGTTGTGCAACAGTAGAAATGCAAGCAGGAGATATCTTCGTAATTGAAACCCCTGGTGGTGGTGGTTATGGAACATCGAACGATCATTAGTTAATTCCTAAGTGTTTTCCAGATCTTGACCATCTCAATTAACCGCATACAATTGAATTAGCACGCTTGTTAGAGTAGGCAAGACAACCTTGCAATCTGAATGGTGTTTCGCCATTCTTGTCGTTAGCTTAGACACGCATCACTAGCCTACTCGTGACTTTGCGGTCAGTGCGGTACTAGTCGCTTTTCCGGTGGGACTTCTGTGAAGTGAAGAAACGACTAGTACCGCGACCGCTTGAGTTGAGCAGTCTAGTCCCGAGGGACTTACGAAGGGGAAACCTATCTCTATTGAGCGTGCCACTTCCATCGGTATCAATAACAAATAATCAGAATCGGTGAAAGGCTTGGTGTTTTTAGTTGAAAATTAAAGCCCGAGAAATTGAATCTAAGAGTTTAATGTTCGTGATTTTTTGACTCTAAGTTTGATTATTTAGCCTAAGCTCGATCTAACCAACATAATTTGCCCATGTCTGAACAACCTCGTACTCGTCAAGAACTTTATGATTTGGTTCGCCAAAGAGGAAAAGATGAGTTTGTTTTAGAGGAGATGATTCGGTTAGGATTTTGGCCAGCAGAAGGTACTGTCCCCGAAGATCCAGCTGATGATATTCGGCAGATGGGTAAGCTGCGAAAAGAATTACAAGAATTGCGTCGTGAGAGTCGCCGTTTGCAAAGCGAGAAAATCTTGCGAAGACGATTACTCAAAGAAAGACTAGCTGAGTCACGTCGTAAACAAAAAGAAAATAAAGAAAAAAGGGAACAATCCCGAATCGCCAGAGCAGAAGCCTGGCAGACTCGTAAGCAAACTGAAATTGGTTATTTAGGTGCAGGGGTATCGGCAGGACTAGATTCTTACAAAACTAAGGTAGTTAGACTGCGAGAAAAGCAATTACCACTTTTGGGTGATGCGCTGCAAATTGCTCAGGCGATGGAGATAACTGTTCCCGAACTCAGGTTTATGGCGTTTAATCGTCAGACTTCGACCGTTTCTCATTATGTTCGCTTCCAAGTACCCAAAAAAACTGGAGGGGTAAGAGTAATTTCGGCACCAATGCCCAGACTGAAGAAGTTGCAGCATTGGATTTTGACCAATATTTTAGAGAAAATTCCAGTTCATGACGCGGTACATGGTTTTCGGCGCGATCGCTCGATTGTCTCTAATGCCACCCCTCATGTCGGGGCAAAGGTAATTATTAATTTCGATTTGCAAGATTTTTTCCCGTCTATTTCTTACAAAAGGGTTAAAGGCTTGTTCCGCTCTTTTGGTTATGCTGAAGCGACCGCAACTATTTTGGGACTGCTCTGTACTGAAGCTGAGCAAGAAGTGGTGGAGTTAGATGGTAAAACCTATTATGTTGCTCTAGGCGATCGCCATTTACCTCAAGGTTCCCCAGCATCCCCAGCAATTACCAATATTATGGGTCGTCGTTTAGATAAACGGTTAACCAAGCTAGCCGAGAAATATGGCTTTGTTTATACTCGCTATGCTGATGATTTGACCTTTTCTACCTCTGAGGAAAATCCTCGCATTTGTAATATTCTCAAAACTACCGAGTCAATTGTGACTCACGAAGGTTTTCAGCTTAACCCCAGCAAAACTAGAGTCTTGCGCCCAGGTAGGCAACAAGAAGTTACAGGTATTGTCGTTAATGAAAAATTGAGCGTAGATCGCAAAACTCTGAAAAGATTTAGAGCAACCCTGCATCAAATCGAAAAAAATGGTCTCAATGGTGCGTCTTGGGGTAAGGATAAAGATGTGATGTCTTCGGTGAAAGGGTTTGCTAACTTTGTCGCTATGGTTGACCCAGTTAAAGGTGGGAAATTTCTTGCTCAAATTGAACGTATTAAGCAAAGTTCTTGAGGTTGTTAAGTTGATGTAATACTGTGGAATTGCATTTGGACTTAATTGGAAAAACTATCAACACATTCTCTGAATGTACCCAATTCGCGAATTTTTTGTTTCATCCGATTCTTGAGAACAGATCAACAAAGCTCAATCTTGTTTAGATCGGCAGAATAGGGAGGAATGTCCCAAACTTCACATCTTGCTTCTCCTACCTTGTTCCTGAGGTGATCGCTTATTGTGTTAGCGATCAGTGAGATCGTAGCAAAGACAATTGAATATCTAGAATCAATTGCTAGGGAAACTGAGGTCTTAATATAACGTGATCTACCTTTTCAATCAGAGCTTATTTAAATTATAGTAATTTCAAAGAAAAACCTAAGATATTCTTATGAGTAGTTAAGAACATCAGATGACCTATAGTCTAGATCTGCGAAAAAGAGTAGTAGAGTTTGTCAAAAATGGGGGGAGTAAAGCCGAAGCATCAAGAGTATACAAAGTAAGCATATGGTGTGTTTACGATTGGTGTAAGCGAGTTGATTTAGAACCGAAA
>CALKUU010000319.1 GCA_937996665.1 uncultured Xenococcaceae cyanobacterium
AATAGAGGATTTTTATAGTCATGAGCGATCGCAATGGAGGTAATATCAAACTCTAACGCTGCACTCATAATTTCTTGAATCGGGTTGCCTTGCCTGATTTCGGTTGTCACTTCAAGCCCCAATGATTCTAATTCAGATCCAACTACTGCAAGTTTTTCTTCTGCTTCTTTTACCTGTAAATCCTTCAAAACAGAAGCGCGACCAACCTCTTCAACAACAGACATTAGCAAACACTTTTTAAGAGAGCTCTGAGGATTTGTTTGAACTTGATTTTTGATTCTATCAATCAGATATCGACCTGCTTTTCCTTCCTTATAAGGAATAAGCAAATATTGCCACAAATGTTGACAGCGCAAGGCAAGTTCTTCAGTTGTGTAAGTAGTGATCAGTTGGGGACGAATAATGGCAAGAGGCTTCTCAGTGATTTTAGACAAACCAGTACTGGTACTACCAAAAAACTTTTCTTTTAGAAGACTACGAATAGGAGTTCCAATCATAATCACATCAACGGGGTGCTTTTTTAAAACCCGAGGAATTGTATCTAGGGGCTTACCTGAAATGACCTCTATTTCTACCTGAATATCCGCATCAACATTACTAAGTGCTTTCTCGAAACGTTGAGAAGCTTCCTCCATTTTCTCGTCATCAACTCTGGGTACTTCTCCTTCTTGCCAGAGGGGAACACTGTGAAAAAAAACAATTTTTGTAAATCCAGATTGCTTTAATTGAGGGACAAAATTAACTAGGCGTTGTAACCCGTCAGAAAAATCAGTACAAATGAGGCAACTTTGAAACATGGTTTAGTGGGGCAGGCATTTATTCTAAAACCCTAGCAAAAAATTTGCCCAAGCAACGCGAATATAGAAATTCTTAATTGAGAACCACAAGAATTGAGACCTTACTTGATTGAAAATTGTCTAGAGCATTATCTTTACCTAGCTGTACATCCCGATATTTAATTAAGTAATTCAGTACTAAAATTTATGAATAAGACTGTTTATGTCTAATAATTCCATTGCATCTCAAGACTACGGTTTGGCTCTAGATACAACCACCGCTAACCTCAGCATGTCAATTAGTAACTTTTCCGAAGATGCTCGTTCTCAAACATGGAATTTAGGTCGAGATCTTTCTTCTCAACTACACATGTATTTGCAAGGATTTTTACATCCTCAAGCTTGGTCAGATCTTCGGTTTATTGCTGTCGCTAAAGGGCCAGGAAGTTTTACGAGTATCCGAATTGGGGTCGTGACTGCCAGAACTCTGGCTCAACAACTACAAATTCCTGTTTATGGGGTTTCTAATTTGGTAGCGATCGCTTTTGCTATCTCCAAAGATCTGCCAGAAAATCAACTTATTGCTGTGCAAATCGATACTAGAAGAGAGCAAGTATTTGTGGGTATTTATCGGTTTGCTGGTAGTGGTGAATGTACTGTCTATTTGCAAGATTCAACTATGGATAAGCAGCAATGGTTAGATCAACTTAATCAGCTCGATCAACCATATGAATTGCATAGATCAGTTGAGGATAGTGCCAAGGTGATTCAGAGCGTTTTAGCGATCGCTAAGCTTCAGTATCAACAGGAACTAGAACAGCAAACAGATAAGGCAAAAGAAATGAGCGAAAATTGGGCGGAAGTACTGCCATTTTATGGACAACATCCAGTCAGTTAGCCATCAGGTGGTAACAAATTTTCTGCAAGGGAGATGTAATAATCATTAACAATTGGGAATCTAAGCTCTCCCGTTATATGATGTAGATTCCAGCATTCGAATAGCTTTGTTACATATAGTTTCGCAACAATTTTAGAAGCGTGGTTTCTACAAGCATTCCCTCAACTACTCAGTCCTCTTCAATGTCTCAACGTCAAACTGGTGCCTATGCCCTTATTGATAGTCTTGTTCGTCATGGTGTAGAGCATATTTTCGGCTATCCTGGCGGTGCTATCTTACCGATTTATGACGAACTTTATCGTGCCGAGTCTAGAGGAGATGTCCAACATATCTTGGTACGTCATGAACAAGGTGCTTCTCATGCGGCAGATGGCTATGCTAGAGCGACAGGAAAAGTGGGAGTTTGCTTTGCGACTTCTGGCCCTGGAGCAACTAATTTAGTTACAGGAATTGCTACAGCTCACATGGACTCGATCCCGATGGTAGCTATTACTGGGCAAGTTGCCCGTGCTGCAATTGGGACAGATGCTTTTCAAGAAACTGATATTTTTGGGATCACTTTGCCGGTTGTTAAAAATTCCTATGTGGTTAGAGAAGCGAAAGATATGGCGAGGATTGTCGCCGAAGCTTTTCATCTTGCTAGTACGGGTAGACCTGGACCTGTGTTAATTGATGTTCCTAAAGATGTTGGTCTTGAAGAATTTGACTACGTGCCGGTTGCTCCTGGCAATATTCGCCTCAATGGTTATAAACCAACTGTTAAAGGGAATTTACGGCAAATTAATGCGGCTTTAGAATTGATAGAAGAAGCTAAGAAACCACTGATGTATGTTGGGGGAGGAGCGATCGCTGCGAATGCTCACCAAGAAATTAAACAGCTTGCAGAGAAGTTTCAACTCCCTGTCACTACTACTTTGATGGGATTGGGTGCTTTTGATGAACACCATCCTCTCTCTGTCAGCATGTTAGGGATGCACGGAACTGCTTATGCCAATTTTGCAGTTAGTGAGTGTGACCTCTTATTTGCTATTGGGTCGCGATTTGATGATCGTGTTACTGGTAAGTTAGATGAGTTTGCGGCTCGTGCCAAAGTTATTCATATCGATATCGATCCTGCTGAAGTCGGTAAGAATCGCACTCCTGAAGTTCCGATCGTGGGTGATGTTAAAGAAGTTTTGGTCAGTCTTTTACGACGAGCCAATGAGTTACAACTTCCCCAAAATTCAGCTAAAACTCAAGCCTGGTTAAAAAAAATCGAGCAATGGAAAATTGATCATCCTTTAGTTGTGCCTCATCCAGAAGGCAAACTATCACCTCAAGAGGTAATTGTCGAAGTTGGGACACAAGCACCTCAGGCTTATTACACAACTGATGTTGGTCAGCATCAAATGTGGGCAGCTCAGTTTTTGAAAAACGGTCCTCGTCGTTGGATTTCGAGTGCTGGTTTAGGAACGATGGGTTTTGGTCTGCCTGCTGCTATGGGTGCTAAGGTCGCTTTAGGCGAAGAAGAGGTTATTTGTATTAGTGGTGATGCTAGTTTTCAAATGAATCCTCAAGAGTTGGGAACGCTCGCTCAATATGGAATTAATGTCAAAACCATTATTATTAATAACGGTTGGCAGGGTATGGTTCGCCAGTGGCAACAAAACTTTTTTGGGGAGCGTTATTCTTCTTCCAATATGGAAGTTGGGATGCCCAACTTCGAGCTATTGGCTCAAGCTTATGGTCTTAAAGGAATTGTCATTCGCGATCGCGCTGAGTTGAGTTCTAAAATTGCTGAGATGCTTGCTCATCAAGGCCCTGTTTTAGTTGATGCTCATGTCACTCGCGATGAAAATTGTTATCCGATGATTAAACCTGGACAGAGTAATGCCAATATGTTCGGGGTGGAGCCTAAAAAATCTTCTCCTCAATCTAATAGTCAGGATTCTGGAACAATTAACTGCGGAAGTTGTCATGCTCCTAATCCGATTAATCAAAACTTTTGTGGCGAATGTGGAGCGAAGCTCTAAGCAAAAAAATTGGCTATTCAACTTGAGCCAAACTCTTCCCTGCTAGCCAACCAGTAGTCCAGGCACTTTGGAAATTAAATCCGCCTGTCACTCCATCAATATCTAGAACTTCTCCAGCAAAATAGAGGTGGTCACATATTTTGCTGGACATAGTTTTAAAATTTATTTCCTTGAGCCTTACTCCCCCACAAGTAACAAATTCGTCTTTAAAAACTCCCTTGCCATTGATTGGAAATTGCCCTTGCAGCAATTCGATGATCAGCTTATTTAATTCTTGTTTGGTTAACTCTGTCCAAATTCTTTCTGGACTGATCCCCACAAACCGAACCAAACTTTGCCATAGTCTTTTAGGTAAGTCGAGAGGGCAATAGTTAATAATTTTCTTTTTAGGAATTTCTGTCTTCAGCCCGATTAAATACGATCTTAATGACTCTTGATTGTAGTTTGGTAGCCAGTTGACTTGAAGAGTCATTTTGTATTTATGTTCAGCCAGAACCCTAGCACCCCAGGCTGATAGCTTAAGGATTGCAGGTGCGCTCAAACCCCAATGAGTAATTAGGATTGCTCCAGTTTGAGTTAATTTATTCTTACCAGAATTTAGTAAAGTAACTTTGGCAAAATCGCTACTTAATCCCGCTAAATTGTGGAGGCGAGGATCGTTGATTTTGAAGGTAAATAAAGAGGGAACTGGAGTTTCGACTTTATGCCCTAACGATTTTGCCCAGCGATAACCTAAGGGATTACTCCCCGTTGCAATCAAAAGGCGATCGCACTGCATCTTATTCCCATTTCTGAGTTCTAATTGAAATGTTTTGGAGTTCTTAGTTTTTTGGTCAGGATTAATTTTATTGACCTTGCTCACCGCACTGTTGTTCTTCAAGACCACGCCTGCTTGATTTGCTGCTTTAGTGAGGCAGTCAATAATCGTTGTTGAGTCATCGGTTACCGGAAACATTCTGCCATCAGCTTCGGTTTTGAGTTTTACACCGCGATCGCGAAACCACTTGACAGTATCTTGGGGCTGAAATCTAGAGAAAGCACCTCGTAAAGCCCTGCCACCTCGTGGATAATTTTGGACTAGTTGCCCTGGATCAAAACAATGATGAGTGACATTGCACCTGCCACCCCCGGAAATTCTGACTTTGGCTAATGGAGAATTACCTGCTTCGAGAATTGTGACTCTAGCTCTGGAATTAGTTTCTGCACAGGCGATCGCGCCAAAAAATCCTGCTGCGCCTCCACCAATTACGACTACGTCGAGACAATTTTGAGAGTTCATGATTCAAACCCAAACTTAATGGTACTCAGTAGCGCATAGTGGCGACAATTCCCCACATTAGACCAGTAATGATCGTGATCAACAGGAGCAACAAGATTACTCCTCCAGGCAGAAAGGAAAGAATTCCAAAACCTCTGAGCAGATAGACAAATAAAAAAGCTGCGATCGCCAAATAAAAATTTTTAGCCATTAATAATTGCGTTGATGACAAGAGTGACTAATCTTCAATCATGTGTAACTTCTTTAGCAATACTAGACTATTGTTGGTTTTTGTTGCTTGTATTCGGATGAATCTACTTACTATTTTTTCTTTTCGCCGCTAGAATGACCAGTGAATTTTAGCTATTAGTTTTGACTCAAAGATTTTGGGCTAATTTGCTTATTTCTGGACAAGTGTTTATACGAAACTGGAACTTGAACCATAAATTTGTTACTGTTTGATACAACAATTAATATTTTTTCATTGTCGTTTTTACTGAAACTAACTCATCTTGAGTCGCAATTTTACATTTTAGAAGAATAAATTTTATGGTTAATTTAAACTTAAAAATCGATAGTGAAGTTGAGACTAATCAAAAAGATACAAGATCAACACAGCCTTTAGCTACACATTCTTTTGCGTCTAGACATATTGGGGTTGGTGACCAAGAAGTTGCTAACATGCTTGCAGTTTTGGGTTTGTCTACTCTAGATGAGCTAGTTGAGAAAACAGTACCCCAAGCAATTAGATTGAATCGTAGTTTAAAACTACCAGCGGCACTTACTGAATCGGAAGCCTTAGCCAAGCTGAAAGCGATCGCCTCTCAGAACCAAATTAATCGCTCATTTATTGGCATGGGCTACAGCAACTGCCTTACTCCACCAGTTATTCTTCGCAACATCCTCGAAAATCCTGGTTGGTATACAGCCTACACTCCCTATCAAGCTGAAATTGCTCAAGGCAGACTTGAAGCCTTGCTTAATTATCAAACCATGGTGATTGAGTTAACTGGTTTAGAAATTGCCAACTCTTCTCTGCTAGATGAAGGAACAGCGGCAGCAGAAGCAATGAGCATGAGCTATGGGGTTTGCAAAAACAAAGCCAATACCTTTTTTGTCGATCAAGCTTGTCATCCACAAACAATCGAAGTTATTAAAACTAGAGCTAATCCTTTAGGCATTGAATTAATCATTGCGGACTTTGCCGAATTTGACTTTGCTACACCGGTTTTTGGTGCTTTACTTCAATATCCAACTACCGAAGGCACAATTCATGATTACAGTGAATTTATTGCTAAAGCACACGAAACTAAAGCATTAGTAACCGTTGCTGCTGATATTTTGAGTTTGGCAGTTTTAACTCCTCCTGGTGAATTTGGTGCTGATATTGCTGTCGGTAGCACTCAACGCTTTGGAGTTCCCTTAGGTTATGGTGGGCCTCATGCTGCTTACTTCGCCACTAAAGAAAAATATAAACGTCAAGTACCAGGACGGATTGTTGGCGTATCAAAGGATGTCAACGGCAAGCCTGCTTTGAGGTTGGCACTGCAAACTAGAGAACAACATATCCGACGAGAAAAAGCGACTAGCAATATCTGTACTGCTCAAGTTTTACTTGCTGTAATTGCTTCAATGTATGGTGTCTATCATGGAGCAGCAGGAATTAAAGAAATTGCTAACAGAGTTCATCAGTTAACGTCTAAGTTAGCCACTGGTATTAAAGAGCTAGGTTATGCGATCGCTTCTGAGAACTTTTTTGACACTATCAAAGTAATAGCACCCAACGCAGTCGATTTAGTTCAAATCGCAGCTACAGAAGGAATCAACTTACGCTTAATTGATCAAACATCAGTAGGGATATCTCTTGATGAGACCACTACAGAAAAAGATTTACTGGCGATTTGTCGTGTTTTTGCTGGCAAACATGATTTACCCTTTGATCTTCAAGCAATCCAAAGTTCAGTTGCTCCCTCTGTAATGGAACGCAAAAGTGAGTACTTAACCGACCCTGTATTTTCTCAATATCATTCAGAAACTGAACTTTTAAGATACTTACATAAACTCGAAGCCAAAGACTTAGCTCTCAACACTTCGATGATTCCTCTTGGTTCTTGTACGATGAAGCTGAATGCGACAGCCGAGATGATTCCTGTAACTTGGGCAGAGTTTGGTAATTTGCATCCCTATGCACCTCAAAATCAAACGCAAGGTTATCAACAATTATTCCAAGATCTAGAAGAGTGGCTAGGCGAGATTACAGGCTTTGCAGGAATATCACTACAACCCAATGCTGGCTCTCAGGGTGAGTATGCAGGTCTGCAAGTTATCAGGCAATATCATCAAAGTAACGATCAGGCTCACCGTCATATCTGTTTAATTCCTGAATCTGCCCATGGAACTAATCCTGCTAGTGCGGTTATGTGTGGGATGAAAGTAGTTGCAGTTAAATGTGATTCTGAAGGCAATATTGATTTACAAGATCTCCAAGCTAAGGCGATTAAGCATAGTGAGAACTTGGCGGCTCTGATGGTTACTTATCCTTCTACTCATGGGGTTTTTGAGTCAGAAATTAAGGATATTTGTGCGGTTGTCCATGCCAATGGTGGTCAGGTTTATATGGATGGAGCCAACATGAACGCTCAAGTAGGTTTATGCCGTCCTGGAGACTTTGGAGCTGATGTTTGTCACCTCAATTTACACAAAACTTTCTGCATTCCTCATGGTGGTGGTGGCCCTGGAATGGGGCCGATTGGGGTAGCTGCTCATTTAGTGCCTTATCTACCTAGCACTTCTTTAGATAGTCAAGATCAAAAATCAATTGGCTTTATTTCCGCTGCACCTTACGGCAGTGCCAGTATTTTGGTAATTTCCTGGATGTATATTGCCATGATGGGAGCAGAAGGTTTAACTGATGCGACCAAAATTGCTATTCTCAATGCTAATTACATGGCTAAGCGTCTTGAACCTAATTATTCAGTCTTATTTAAGGGTAAATCTGGTTTTGTCGCTCACGAGTGCATTATCGATCTGCGTCCTCTCAAAAAATCAGCTCATGTGGAAGTAGATGATGTTGCCAAAAGACTTATGGACTTTGGTTTCCATGCTCCTACTGTCTCTTGGCCAGTTATTGGTACTGTGATGATTGAACCTACTGAAAGTGAATCTCAAGCGGAATTGGATCGTTTTTGTGAGGCAATGCTAGCAATTTATGACGAAGCTCAGGCGATCGCTGATCAGAAAATCGATTCTGCTAATAATCCCCTTAAACACGCCCCCCACACTGCCGAAGTTTTACTTTGTAGTGACTGGGATCGTCCTTACAGTCGTGAGCAAGCTGCTTATCCTGCACCTTGGACAAAGGAACATAAGTTCTGGCCTGTGGTTAGTCGGATTGACAATGCTTTTGGCGATCGCAACTTAGTTTGTTCTTGTGAAGGCATGGAAGCTTATAAGTAGAAACAAGCCACTTATTAGTAAATAAATACTAATTAAAAATTAATTATAATTTGTGGGGATAGGTATCAGCCTATTCCCATTTTTTGACTGGGGATCAGACTACCAATCAATTCAGATTGCCATCAATAATGTCTCAATAACTTGAGCCTAACCAATAAAACGTGATAACTGTAAGTCCCGATTCCAACGAAATTTATAACTCTGGTATTAAATTATTTAATCCTCAACCGCAAGATCAAGAAAATTTGCCTTTGCTGGTTTATTTACCAGGAATGGATGGAACAGGAGAACTATTTCATCAGCAAATTGCTGATTTGCAACCCTACTTTGAATTGCGTTGCTTGTCGATTCCTAGTGATAACAAATTTAATTGGAAACAACTGACTCAAGCCACGATTACTTGTTTAGAGACAGAATTAGACAATAATCATCACTCGGCAGTGTATCTTTGTGGTGAATCTTTTGGTGGTTGTTTAGCGATGAAAGTAGCTTTAGCTAAACCCAAATTGATTAAGAAACTGGTTCTAGTTAATTGTGCTTCTTCTTTTAATCAACAACCAATTTTAAGTCTCGGAATTACTCTCACTCGCTTGCTTCCCGATTGGCTACATCGTAACTCTACTGTTGGCTTATTACCGTTTTTGGCTGAGTTAAATCGTCTTAGTTATAGCGATCGCCGAGCATTATTAGCTGCGATGAAGTCTCTTCCTCAAGA
>CALKUU010000320.1 GCA_937996665.1 uncultured Xenococcaceae cyanobacterium
AATTTTTTCTCTTAATCTCCGCTCAATACCCATTTTTAAGGTCATAGTCGAGCTAGGACAAGATCCACAAGCGCCTTGTAGTCTTAATTTAACAATCGGACCCTCGATTTCTACAAGTTCAACATTACCGCCATCTGAAATTAGATAAGGACGTAATTCGTCCAAAACGGTTTCCACATTCTCAGAGGTCAATGCTAATGCCATAAGCTATCCTTTTTAAATTTATAAAACTCTGTCTATTCTTAGATACTAACGTTTTCGATAAACATCTTTAAGTAAATTACCCTAGTTTGACTATTTTGCTTGAGAATTCCTAAATTTTTTTGGATCTACGCAGAGACTAAATAAAGTAGAAGTTAAGTAAATGATTTACAAATCAACTACTTTAAGTACTTAAATATGACATTGAATAAATTAGTTTGATCCAATGGCTTGGAAACATAGTCAGTAGCGCCAACTAGTTTCGATTTAGTTAGATTAACCAAGCCGCGCTCTCCCGTCATCATTACAATTGGCGTAGATTTGAATTCACTATGATTTCTTAACAGGCTACAAAGCTCATAGCCACTAATCTGCGGCATGTCGATATCTAGAAGAATAATATCTGGCATAAAATCGAGCAACTCAGCCAAGGCATTCATTGGTTGGCTGATTATAGAAACGAGGAAAATATTATTTTCTAAAATTTCAGTGATTTCTTTCTGAATAGCATGGCTGTCATCAATACAAGCAATCTTCCATTGTTTGTCCACAACCTGCATTGTCTCTTTGCCGCCAGCATTTTGATTGCTGATTTCATTAAACGGTAACCAATTTTCTGGTTCTTCTGCAAAGACATTGACCGAATCGAAATCATTCTGAGACGGCAGATTAGGTAACCTATCAAAAGGTCTTTTTGGGTCTCTAACAATAATATTGCCACTAATAATTTCTGGATATAGCAGTCTGGCTACTATTAGCTCATCTTTATCGATAATCGCACTGATTTGCCGAAAATTTAAACCCTTTAAGAGTTGACACAGAGTATTATTTTGATTTTCCGTTAAATTTGAGATGGTTTGGGTTGTTTCCGACGTTAGATATAAGCGACCATAAGAAGACTTGATATGAGTGGTAAAAACCTGCCAGGCTTGTAACCTTTTCTGGCACTGATCAATAAAGGAATGGACATCAAAATAATTGAGCAAGACTAAAGGCTGTGGCTGTTCAATAAATTTGTAGATAATTGGCTGAGGGAGAGAGAATAGAGACTCAAAAACCTCACGAATTAGTCTTCTGAGCAGAGTATTAAGAACAGCATCTTGCAAAAAATCTTGTTTTGAGGCTAGCCACAACAATCCTTGATAGTCAGAGGGATTTTCTTTATAAAGGTCTATATCGTTATCAACTTTATGACGAATCTCTTTGATAACTTTATTGGTTAATTGTGGGGTCTGATTACTCAGTCTGCGTAAGTGACGTTCTAATCTTTCAAAAGGAGCAAGGGAATTTGTTGCATAACATAGTTTCCCTTCCCAAAAATAGAGGAAAAAGCTAACCGAGGAGTATTGGTCACAAGAGACCTGCAAACAACCTCCAGCGTTAGAACTGGCTAGTTGCTGCAAAAGGGATTCTATTGTGGTGGCGTTAGCCTTCTGTATGTTTTGACCCATCACTATCAATTAAGATAACTATTTAGTAGTTCTATATTTTGTGAACATCCATCTATCGCCTAATAAAATTAGAGTACCCATTTGGTGCCATCTAAGGAACAAAAAATCGAGAAAGTTATTGTCTATACTTTGAGTTGATTTGTTTTCTGAAAAACTTTTTAGGTCACGATTCTAGCCTATGAGAGGTTGAACTTGTGGGTATTAATATTACAAAATTACAGTCTCGATTTTCACAGCTTGGTTTTTTCTGAGAGTTTCAGCCGTAGCAGAAGAAAAATAAGATTAATAATTATCACAATTTAATTTTAGATCTTCCCTAAATGAACTTTTTATGAACCAATAAGGAAAGAGTCAAGAGATTAGTTAGAATGGGTAAAAGTATAAGTGCCTTGGTAGGGTAATCTGGATCTTTCCATCATGATGTCTCAATAGTAAAATTTATTAGTTGTAACCAGAAAAGTCTTACATCAAGACAATTGAGCGCGTGTCGACCTCACTACTGAAAGCTTAAGTTAACCGAACTATAATAATGACAACTGAAAATATACGTCTTCGTTCTGAATTTCTCAATACTCAGGTAATAGCTCGCGATACCGGTAAGCGGTTGGGAGTTGTGAAGGAAGTACTAGTGGATATGGATCGCAGAGAAGTTGTGGCCTTGGGCTTGCGGGATAACATGCTTTCTGTTTCTGGAATTCCCAAATACATGTATCTCAATAGCATTTGCCAGACTGGAGATGTCATTCTGGTAGAAGACGAGGACGCATTAGATGATGTTGTCGATGTTGAGCTTTATAACAAATTGGTTAAGTGCGAAGTAGTTACCGAAACTAAGCAACAGTTGGGTAAGGTTCGCGATTTTCAGTTTGATGCTGATGATGGCAAAGTTTCGGCTATTACCATCGCTTCGTTAGGTATTCCCCAAATTCCCGACCAATTAGTTAGTACTTATGAGTTGTCGATTGATGATGTGGTTGCTAGCGGCCCAGATCGTCTGATTGTTTTTGAGGGTTCGGAAGAACGATTGACACAAATTACTGTTGGTTTATTAGAAAGATTAGGCTTGGGTAGTCCTGCTTGGGAAAGAGAGGACGAGGGTTATTATCCGCCAACTATTAAGGCAGAAAACCAATTGGGAACTGGTGTCTCAGATCGCCCACCTATTGCTACTCCTGTGGAAACCCGAACTCCTGTGATGGAGGAGCAACGTTGGGACGAAGATTGGCAAGACTCTCAGTCTGCGCCACCGATTCAGCAGAAGGCGCAAGCTGTTCCTTATGATGATTATGAGGAGGATGGCAATTGGGGAAATGATGATCAGGATGATGATGTTTATGATGTTGATGATTATGAACCAGTGAGTTCGACCTCGGCTTCGGAGATTAGGGATGCTGATGAGGATGTCTGGGACGATGATGATAGTCCTCAACCTTTGAATATTCCTGAGAAGCAGGTAGAAAAAATTCCTGAGTATGAGGACGGTTAAACAAAACTTTTGAGCTTTAATTGAATAATTTTTAAAGGCTTTGGATTTTCAACAATTCAAAGCCTTTGCTATCTCTGGTAAGGAAGTAGCTAATTAAGAATCAGAAATGGATTCAAGCTGAGGATTCAGAAGTAGGGAATTCATTCCAGTTTGAATTTTTAATCAATGATGAGACAGCTCTCTGTAGAAGAAAGACTCGCCAAAGATTGCAAAAAATGAACTCTATCAACGTGAGTTCGGAATTCGGAGTTCGGAGTTATGGTTTTTATGAGGAAAGAATAGGGTTCCCAGAGACCTAAAATTTAGGAAGTTGCAAAATTTTTTGCTTTGTCGAACTCACGTCTATCAGCGATCGCTATTGTAAGAAAACTTGATTGCGAAAGCGACGCTTTTTGTAGATGCTTAGTTAGGCAATATCTTTACTGTGTAAAGATTATTTTTCAGAATGAGATCCCATCTATCTTTAGATGCTGATTGCAAAATTGAGTTTTTTGAGTCTGAAAAGTAGCAATCATTTTGGTAGACTCAAAATTAGCGGACACCTTTACCTATTTTTCAACGATTAGATATGACCATTGTCTTAGAGGCTGTCTGAGAAGTATAAATTATTACTTTAACGCCCCCTATATCCCCCAAGTTTGGGGGACTTAAATATCTTTCTCCTCCAAATTTGACGAACGACCCCGCGTCGGCGAAAGACGCAAGGGAATGCGGGAGTTGGGGGTCGGGGGGCAAAATCAAGAAATTAAATTTAGAAAAATGACTTTTAATACATCCTCTTAGAAAAAGATAGACAAGCAGGCTCGCCGAATCATTACAAAACTCTCAAGATGGAGCAGTCAAGAAAACAGCTAAGAGAGCGATGAGATTTATACAAGGAACAGCAACAGCTTTACCCCCTAGTGCGGCGATGGTAACCATCTGCAATCAGCTACCTGATTTGATTAGTAAAATATTTGGTTAGAGCGATCGCTTATGAATATCTAAAGATAGTTTGTTGTAGAGCGATCGCTACTATAGGCAAATTAGCATTCAATAATATCAAAACAGAAAAGAGTCCTGAAACACGCTAACTAAGCAAAAGTGAAATTATCTTCACTAGCGACAAAATCAGCAGTTCTATTACTTAAAACAGCTAAGTCAGAACCATTAAACGAGATAACAGCACCAGCATTACTATCAGCAAAAGCTAGATCAGAAAAACTCGCATCTACTCCACGAATCCCGATAATATCGTCGCCAGCAACAAAATCAGTAATCGTATTTGCAGATTCAGGAATTACCCCATCAGCAATCCAGAATTGGTCGTCTCCATTATTGCCAGTGATAATGTTGTCACCCCCCTCACCCGCAATAAAGAGATCGTCACCCTCAACACCATAAAGGCGATCGCCTGAGCCAAGATAGTAAGTATCAGCACCATTTCCCCCAAAAGAAAGATTCGCACCACTATCGCCTCTCAAATCAATCTCATCATCGCCATCAAGACCAAAGATAACTTGTTCGCTATCAGTAACAACGATTTCATCAGCGTCAGCAGTGCCAAATAGCCTATTGCCAAAAATGTTTAATTCGGCTGTTTCCATCTCTGACATATCGTCAGTTAGCTCAGTTGCCGTAACGGTTATGCGAACAAGATCTTGACCACTAGCGGTGAAATCACCATTAGCAAAATCAGCAGAGCTTAAAATTCTCCCATCAGGATCAAAACCCTGGTGCAATCGAACAGTTCCATTTTCATCTATACCTGTATTCGGTGAAGACTGAGTAAAAAAGGCCGTGCTCTCTTCCGCCTCATCATTTACCTCAGTTCCCGCATCCAAAACCTCGCTGCCAGAAACCACAAAATCTGCACCTAAGAAATTACCCTCTTCATCGAATAATTCAACCGACTCAGGATCGCCATTAGCGATAAAAGCATCGTTAGAAGGGATTAACATCGATGCGTAATTAAAATAGCGACTACTAGCTAGTGATCTATCTACAGTAAAAGTAAGACTAGTCGTTTCCCCTGAATCAATCGGTCCTGGAGTTGCCCCACCTGCTCCTGGAATAACACCTTCAACAAAACCAGCCCCACTAGCCAAAAACTCTTCAGCAAGGATAGTTGCATCGCCATCTTCAGCAAGACTTTCTAGCCCAGCAGAAGCACTTGTACCACTGTCATAGGTATCAAAATTACCATCGTGAAACCCAACCCAAAAAGGAGTTAACAAGGTTCCATTTTCAGAAGCTAAACTTTCTACTGTTACAGTAACTTCCACCAAATCGGGAGGAGGAGGTAAAGGCTCATCAGAGTTGCGAATACTAATTCTCGCTATTTGAGATCCAGGCTCAGTAAAATCGGCTTCAGTAAAAGAGGTGAGTGCTTCTTCAGAAGAACCATCCTCACTAAGAATTCGTCCTCCCTCAATAAAACCAGGATGACTTGTTACTACGCCATTTTCATCAGTACCAGTATTGGGCATAGCCTGTCCCAAAAAAGCGGTACTGGCTTCTTCTTCGTCATTTACTTCTGTTCCTGCATCAAGAACACTGTCGCCATAAACAATAAAATCAGCACCAATGAAATTACCCTCTTCATCAAAGACAGGAATTGCTTCAGGATCGCCATTGGCAATAAACGCATCATTAGATGGCAAAAGCATTGAAGCGTAATTGAAAAACTGACTACTTGGATCTTCACTATCTAAAGTAAAAGTCTGACTGACTACTTCACCAGGATCAATAGGCCCTGCGGCTAAACCTTCTGCACCAGCAAGTGTGCCATCTAGAGATCCATTCCCACTGAGGTTAAATTCCTGAGAAATTAAATCTGTTGAACCATCTTCCGCCAAACTTTCTAAGCCTGCTGAGGCAGGGCTACCAAGATCATAGGTATCAAATTCTCCATTGTGAAAACCAACCCAAACAGGGGTAATAAATGTTCCATTTTCAGGAGCTAGATTTTCAATACTTACAGTTACATTTGTTTCTGGCATTAGTTTAAGTTTCCAATTTAATAAATTACTTAATATTGAAAAATAGGACTTGATTAAAATATTTTTTTGATTTTTTACCCCATTTAGAGAACTTTTACTTGAGGGAATCAGCTCAGTCAAATAGAGTAAAATGTAATACAAATTGAATCTTAATTTATAACAAGAAACAATATATTCTTGAACTTAATCTATTGTTTTAAATCAAAGAAAGATACTTTTAAAAGCTATCCAATACGCTTAGATTGTGCAATAAGTCAAAAAACCTAAAGAAAAGTTCAAAAAGCTAAATATTCTTTGATGCCAAGAAAAAGAGAGATTAAAGCTAAAAATTAAAAAAGAAAAAGAGTTTATTTGTAATTATTATTAATTCAAATATTTTTTAAAAAAATATATCGACAAGAGAAAATATACTGACTTTTGAAAAAAAGATTGCTGAGACTTTGTTAAAAATAGGCAAGACATTATTGAGAACTAAGAAGATAATATCTTTTGGCGATTATTGGGATGATCGCTCTTTGAAAAGTTGCGATTAAGAGAATTTTTGTTAGTAGCTGAAGAGATCTTGGCGATCGCTCTTAGAATTAAGATGCGAGTTGTCTTAGTCTTTTGAATAGCGATCGCAAAAAAACCGCAACCACATCAAGACAAAAGTCTTTAGTTAATTACGGTCTTTATTAACCAAGCAAGTCAGAAAACATAAATCTGCAAACAAACTTACTGGTTTATAAACATAGAAACACAACTTAAGCAGTAACGCATTTAAGCCACTTATCAAGCTGTATTAATAAATTTTTTCTACTTAAGGGTGGAAAAGTAAATCGGGAAAAAAGCGATTAAACTCAATCAAAATACCTGCGGTAACAGTTAGAAGAGTCATAATCATTACCGGAGCAGTAGAAAGAAACTTGAACATAAATTTTTCTCCATTAAAACAGTAAACTAAATTAAACTTCTAGCGGGGAGAAACAGGAATTTCAGAATCCTTGGCTATAAGTTTACCGGTAGAAAACTCAGCAAAAGCGAGTAATGGCCAAGTACCAGCAGCTAACATTTTGCTGATAGCTAAAGGCACGTTGATAACGATTTCGCTCATTTCAGGGTTCTTCTCACCACGAATAGCGATTAGATAAGAACGTCCTGCCCAGCCAATCCAACCAGCAATATAGAGGAAAAGAATACTAGGAATACCGAAGTCACCAAAGTGGGAAAAACGACCATCTACGATTAGGTGAGGGTTGCCTTCTGGCCCACAAAGAGCTTCACTATACATTGCTGCACGTTTAGCTCCTGACTGAGGATCGTCAGTAGTATTGAGATAACTTTTAGATTTTTGTTGAAATGCAGGAGTATCTGCACATTTTGTTAATCCTGCTACGCTTTCTGCCGAAGCAGAAGGAGTGAAGTTGAACCATAGAGTAACAACTAGGATTAAAGCAAACAATCTTTTCATTGATGTGTTTCCTTTTCTTACAGAGGATAATAGTGTTTCAGTAAAAGCGCCAAGATAATCTTGTACGCTAAAAAACCTTACTCTTGTCTTGTAATCTAGAGTAAAGCTTCAGTAAAGAATATTGTTCTTCTAGACAAATTTATCAAAGGATGGCAACAATTTTAGCAATCGAAACAAGTTGTGACGAAACAGCCGTGGCTCTTGTAAAGAATCGTCAAGTTTTAAGTAGTATTGTATCCTCGCAGATAGATTTACACAGTATTTACGGAGGCGTTGTTCCTGAGTTAGCCTCTCGTCAACACTTAGAAAGTATCAATTTTTGTTTAGCTGAAGCGATCGCCAAAGCAAATCTAGCTTGGCAAGACATAGATGCGATCGCTAGTACTTGTGCACCTGGGTTAGTTGGTGCTTTGCTAGTTGGTAGTACTACAGCTAAAACCTTGTCCTTAGTTCATGACAAGCCATTTCTGGGAGTGCATCATCTGGAAGGACATATCTATGCTTCTTATTTAAGTGAACCCGATTTGCAACCACCTTTTTTAACACTATTAGTTTCGGGCGGACATACCAGCATTATTCATGTCAAAGATTGCGGCGAGTATGAAATGCTAGGGACAACCAGAGATGATGCAGCAGGAGAAGCTTTTGATAAAGTAGCTCGACTACTTAAGCTTGGCTACCCTGGAGGCCCGATTATCGATAAATTAGCCAAAGAAGGTAATCCCAAGGCGTTTCAATTACCCGAAGGTAGAATTTCTTTGCCAGAAGGAGGTTATCATCCTTATGACACTAGCTTTAGTGGCTTAAAAACTGCGGTATTAAGGTTAACTCAACAGCTCGAATCTCAGGGAGACATCCCCGTGGCGGATGTGGCAGCTAGTTTTCAGAATACGGTTGCTAAAGTACTAACCAAAAGAACGATTAAATGCGCGCTTGATTATGGTTTAACTACAATCACCGTTGGGGGAGGAGTTGCTGCTAATAGTGAGTTGCGATCGCAATTGACCGCAGCAGCAACGGCTCAGAATTTACAAGTCCATTTCCCCCCACTCAAATTTTGCACTGACAACGCGGCGATGATTGGCTGTGCAGCCTCAGAACACTATGATCTTGGTCATGTTTCTGATCTTATGCTCAAAGTGCGATCGCGGATGCCCATCAAAGATGTCATGGAGCTTTATAGCTAATTAAACTAATTCAAATAAAACCAATTTTTGATACTTAGTACTTAATGATTAAAATTTAAACCCTTTTTAAATTCAGGTTAACAATGCTCAAAAAAGAAAAACTAACGGAAAAAGTGAAAAATCTTCTCTGAGTTCTCTCACAAGTACGGCAGGGGCTTCCCAAGGGATATCCCCATTCGAGGACAAGCCGCTTCGCATATGGGGAGGTCGTAATCCTCCCCAATATATGTGAGCGACCTTGGCGAGGTCTCCTCGCCTAAAGCACGCGCGAGAAAGGGGCGCGGGGGAAGCATCCCCCGATAAAGTGAGGTTTTAGAGGAGGTAGAAATTAGAACTTCATCGAATTCAGGCTAACTAATCGACTGCTAATTATTCAGATAGCTTAATTCTAGTGAGGGTGTAAACTCCGCGCTCGTCTATAGGTTGATAGTCTTCAATTTCTAAATCTAAAACTTTTTTGATATCCTTCGGTCTACCGACTAGCAAAGTTTTGCCAGATTTGGAGAGGTCGCCATTTTCTTTTGCATAAGTAGTAAATTTCTCCCTATTCTTAAAAAACAAGACAGGCTTTTGAGTATAAAAAACTAAGCTCGGTTTCATAAATCCCACCATCACAATCGGCTCAGACTCTTGCTGAACTTGATTAATAGTTTGGGCTAGTTCTTTGAGAGGGAGTTGACGGTGAGTATCAATAAAAAACACCGTAGGCAAAAGCACAAAGCTAACAAAAGCCATAAAGCCAATTAAATTAGCAACGATAATCCAGCGCCAATATTTAACCTTGGTTGCCAGAAAAGCGATCGCGCAAGCCAGTAAACCCCAAACTAAAGTTCCCGAAATTGGGAGAGAGGAATCAGCAACCAAACGACTTAACTTGGGAGTAGCAGGATCTTTCCCCACTAAGCTGGGACTAATATAAAAAGCAATTGCTAAAGCGATCGCTAAAACTAAATTGAACAAAATACTAACCAGCAGTGAGCGATCAGACTTCGGTTTTGAGTCAACAATAAAGCGACTCCAGAGCATTGCAATCAAAATAGATGCAGCAGGAACTAGCGGTAAAACGTAACTAGGTAGTTTGGTAACCGAAACACTAAAAAAGGCAAAAATACTGATAAACCAACAAAAAGCAAAAATACCTAACTGATTACTGCGTAACTGTTTGCGCCAATAATTACGTCGCCACCACTGAGTTTTAGCGATCGCCACAGGTAAATAAACCGACCAGGGTGCAAACAGACCCAAAACAATCAGAAAATAGAAATACCAAGGGGCAGCATGACCATTAACCACATCGGTAAAACGCTCAAAGTTGTGATAGCCAAAGAACGAATCGAAATAAGCTTGTCCATTTCTTAGCCAAACCAGAATAAACCAGGGAATAGTAATTACAGCAAAAATTAGCGCCCCAACCACTAATTTAAGTTCGGCAACTACCTGCCAAAAACGACCGGTAAAAAGTAAAAAAGAGCCAATAATCAGACCTGGCAAAACAATTCCCACAGGGCCTTTAGTTAAAACCGCTAGTCCTAAGAGAACATAAAAAGCTAAGTACCACTTATTGGGCATTCCTAGCCAAGAATTACCGCTAACCACTTGATTCTCTTCAGTAGTGGCATAACCCCAGAAAAAACAGAATAAAGCGCAGCCCATACAACCGCTGAGCAACATATCAGAAACCCCAGTCCGTCCCCAAATAATCGTATGGGGATTGAGTGCCATTAAACCACTACCGATAAAAGCAGCTAGAGATAATTGCGTTTGTTTTTGTTGACTCGGTTTTTGCTGGTTATTTTGAGCAGGATCGCGTCGATCAGACAGTATGCCGAAACGTTGCAGAGTGATAAATCCCATCATTGTTAGGGCGATCGCGCTAAGTGCCGAGGGTAAACGCACTGCCCACTCATTCACGCCAATCAATTTGTAGGCGATCGCCATGAGCCAATAAATCAAAGGTGGTTTATCAAATCTGGTTACACCATTGAAATAAGGGGTTATCCAATCATTGGTGACTGTCATTTGCCGAGCAGCTTCGGCAAACAGGGGTTCTGTTTCATCGACTAAACTGGTACTACCTAAATGCCAAAGAAAAGCGATTAAGTTAATAACTACTAGCCAACTCAATGCCACAATCCAATATTTCTTCAGTCTATATCGAGGATAATTTTGTTTTTGCTGCATAAGGAGAGGATCTTTGAATTTCCAGCACAATTAATTGCTAACAAACTTTAAAGGCGGTGGGGAAATCAGCGTATATTCTAGCTTTAATCAAAAATCATCAAACATGAAAAGCCGTAAATTTTTATTCTTAGGCAGTCTTTGTAGTTACCTTACCCTTTTTTGCTTACCTGCTTTGGCAGATCAATGTGCCTACATCAGTAAAGAA
>CALKUU010000321.1 GCA_937996665.1 uncultured Xenococcaceae cyanobacterium
CGTTTGTGAAAAGACTTGAGTTGCTGACTTGAATACTCATGAATAACTTTTAATTTGATAACTTGTTACATTTCTTAAATAACTTGTTACCTTTATAAAAGCTTTATAATCACTTCACAGTGATCTCATACAGTTCTGGGAGTTATTCTGCCAAAATCTGAAGTCAAAAGTAAGTCTAAATCCCCTTTCAGTAAGGCTTGATAAGCTATGAACAGTAATAATTTATTTATTTGAGATTAGTTATTCAGACAAAATCAACCAACAGCTCATCAGCAAATTCTGAACAGAAGCTTAATTTCTTCCTGAGTAACCGTAGCCCCTAGTTTAGGATCGCCAAAATTTGGAATTTTGAAAAACTCAAGTTTTAGTCCAACAATGTTTAAAAACAAATGATGATTATGTTGTCAAAAGAACCACATCCTAAGAATTAGCTAAACACTAATGAGATCGCTCAGAAATCTTTTAATTCTTAGTTGGATGAGCAGTTAAAAACCCATTTGTTGGAGAATAAGACTGACAAACAATTCTCTTCTGATTGCTTTAGATGAAATTATGAAACATTATTCCAATCATCCCAAAATCAAGAAGCCTCTCTAAGATTGATCGCAAAACGACCTCGACGAACAAGTCAGAAAATACGCCACTTCAGCATTAGAAAAGCTAACCAAAACTAGCAATCTTTAAACCCAATCATTAACCTAATAAGATTCAACTTTCCTAACTAATAATGATAGCGACATTGCGCGATCGCAATACAATCATCCCGCACTTGATAAATTAAACGATGTTCTTGGTTAATCCTCCGCGACCATAAACCAGACAAATCAAACTTCAAAGGTTCTGGTTTACCAATACCCTCAAACGGATGACGTTGAATATCCTTAATTAGTTGATTAATGCGTTTGAGTATTTTCTTATCCGTCTTCTGCCAATACAAATAATCATCCCAGGCATCATCCAAAAACATTACGTCCATGTTTTTAGTCTTCGATTAACTCTCGTTTTTGAAATTTATCTTCTCTAAGTTCTTCCAGAGCTTTATAAAGGCGCTGAGCATTTTTCGGACTACGAAGTAAATACATTGTCTCCTCGATTGCGCTATAGTCTTCGAGAGACATCATGACCACAGGGCTTTCTGACTGGCGAGTTATGATAATCGGCGCGTGATCTTCACAGACTTGGTTCATTACAGAAGTGAAGTTTTTACGTGCTTGAGTGTAAGTAATAGCATCCATGATTCTTATTAAGTCACGATTCCAATAGCTATCTACATCTTACGAATTAAGTACTTAAACAGTCAATTATTGAGATCGATCTTATCGTAAAACCCAACCAAGATCGTGAGAATTAATTCAACTCTTTCTTCAACTGGTGTTGTTGCCAAAGCGCCTGATACAAACCAGCCTCCTTAACCAACTCCTCATGACTCCCCTTCTGGACAATTCGCCCCTGATCCATCACAAAAATCCGATCCGCTGTCGCCGCAGCAGACAACTGATGCGAAATAAAAATTACTGTTTTTTGCTGTTTGTCAGGCGAGAGATTTTTCAAAATTCTCGTCGCCGTCTCATTATCCACACTAGAGAGCGCATCATCCAAAATCAGAATCGGCGCATTTGTCAGCAAAGCTCTAGCCAAAGAAGTGCGCTGTCTTTGCCCCCCAGAAAGAGTTATCCCTCGCTCTCCCACCATAGTTTCATACTGCTGCGGAAAATTAGTAATCTCTGGAGCGATCTGAGCTTGTTGGGCAGCAGCTACTATTTCCTGAGTCTCCTTTAGAGGTGCGCCATAGCGAATATTGTTCTTAATCGTAGTACTAAACAGAAAACTATCTTGAGGCACATAGGCGATCGCTCCTCGCAAATCAGCCAGAGCCATCTGGGTAATATCCAGTCCATCAATAAATAACTGATCAGGCTGAATATCAAGCAATCTGGGAATTGCATTCGCTAAAGTCGATTTCCCCGAACCAATTTTACCGACGATCGCAATTGTTTCTCCTGCCCGAATCGAAAAATCAAGCCCCTCCAAAGCAGGATTTTCAGCTTCAGGGTAGCTAAAGGTCAAATTCTTAGCCGTAATTTTTCCCTTAATAGCTTCTTTCACCGTTAATGTCTGCTCAGAATCCTTAATCTTGGCACCCTGATGCAAAATTGCGTCAATCCGATCAATACTGACCTCACCCCTTTGGAAGACAGTAATCGTAAAACCTAACAACGCAGTAGGAAAAACCAATCCTTGGACAAATAAGATCAGAGCCACAAAATCACCAACCGTAATTTCGCCACTTGTAATCGCCTGAGAACCCCAGCCCAATAGAATCAGTAAACTAATATAAGAAATACCCTCAACCATTGGAAATAAAAGATTCCGAATCCGAGCTAATCTAAGGTTGGCAGCCAATAATTTGCGGTTACGTTGCCCAAAAGCAGTTCTCTCCTGATTTTCCTGAGCATAGATCTTAATTAACGAAATCCCACTCATATCCTCCTGAACTAATTCACTAAGATCAGAAAGACTTTCTTGAACCGCAGCCTGAGAGTCCTTCAGTTTACCGCTAAATAACTTGACCGTAATAATCATGAGGGGATAAACAGCGATCGCTGCTAGGGTCAGCTTCACATTAATCCCCAACATCGCAGGTAAAGTTAGGCTGTAGGCAAAAATAATATTTGCCAGACTCAAAACCGAAAATCCTACCAACCGACGAACATTATCCACATCGCTGGTTGCTCGATTAATCAAGTCACCGATCGTATTTTTGGCAAAATAACTAGGCTCAAGAGTTAATAAGTGTTGGAATATTTTTTGTTTAAGGTCGAATTCTACTTGCCGACCTGCACCAAAGATCGAGATCCGCGAAAACATTCTGATTCCCCACATCAAAGAAGAGAGGACAAAGAGAATCAGAGCATAACGAGATAACTCAGCAAAATTGAAGTCACTTTTTAATTGATCAATACTATCTCTGATCAATAAAGGAATATATACTCCAACTGCGTTAACAACGAACAGCGAGAAAATTCCCCAAGAAACCATCCGCCAATATGGACGAATATAAATTGCCAGTCTTTTTAAACGTGAATTAGCCATGTTAATCAATGTAACAAGTTATCAGCTCTTTTTCTTCACCAACTTAAAAATCAGAATTTACTAAAAAAGCTTGCCCACAACCCTTAGCACCAAGGCTTTATAAAAAATAGTCCACTAATTTCACTTGCTTTTTTACAAAAGATTGGGGTTGAATTTGGGAGGAATTCTCCAAAATCTCTGCCAATAGCTTAAAGTTTTTCTCGGTAATTAGTTTTTGGACACCAACCAGCAAGCGGGAGAGAGTCAGGCAATCTTCTGCGTTTTTAAATTCTGACTTGATCTTAATTTTTAGCTCTTTACTCTTGGGGTCAAAAATGACTTGAGCAAAACGCCGATAACTCTTATTACTGGTAAATAAATACTCAAAGTTTAGCTCTAGTTTCCAAGTATTTTCCGCTTGGTATTTTCCGATAATTAGCCTCGTTTCGCCAATTTGTAAGTACATAAGATAGCCACAGCTAGTTCATTTTAGAGAGTAATATGGTTGAAATTTACTACTTGCGCTCACTTCTCACCTAGAAATCCATTCAACTTTGGTTTTAATTAGATCTCGGGGGCTAGAAGTTTTAGGGCGATCGCTATAACCTAAATATAAATACCCTAAACAAAGATCTTTTTCCCCTAGCCCCAAGAAATCTTTAAGCTCCTGCCTATACGTAATTCCACCAGAACCCCAAAAACTACAAATTCCGTAGGCACTTGCTGTTAAAGCCATATTCTGGACACTACAGGCGACGGCTTCTATTTCTTCAATTTCCAGTATTTTTTCGGAAAGCTGTCTTTTTAGACAAATTACAATTACGTGAGAAGACTTAAGAATATTTGTCTGCATTCGCTCATATTTCTCAGGCTTAAAATTAGCTTCTGGAGTTATTTTTTTATAGACTTCCGCTTGGAAATTAGCCAACTTATTTTTGCCATCATCAGTAAAAACTTGAAACCGCCAGGGCTGTGTCAAAGCATGAGTAGGAGCCCAGTTTGCATTCTCTAAAATTTGCCACACCAAAGAATCGGCAATCTTGCCACCATTAAAGTTGCGAGGTTTAGTCGAACGACGATTAGCAATAACTTGATTGAGATAATTTGGGAAAGAATTCATGATAATTAATTCCTTAAATGACAGTTAGCTAAAATTGGGATCAGAGAATACCTCGCAGTGATCTTACTGAAACTAATTTCTTCTAACTAAAAACTAAGTAATTGTATGGCTTTTTAGGTGATAAAATCTCTAATTTCAGTATTCTCTACTAGTTATTAGTAAAATCTTTGCCGTAATCAAAACTAAAGGTTATTATCTCAGAATAAAGTTTACAAAAAGTCAACTGTCGAAACCAAGAAACAATAGTTGGCAAGATAGTAACAGCCGGTAAACTCCTACTTGTCTATTAAGTTAGACACTCTAAACAACCAACAGTCTGACAAACGTATCTAGGTTGAGTAGCCTGTTCACAAATTCAAATTTCTTATGAAAGATATTGCACAAAGAGATAGTAAAAAACTCTTATTAATTGATGATGATCCCAATCTCATTCTGTTAGTAAAGGACTACTTAGAATTTCGTGGATATGACGTCATGACCGCGGAAAATGGTCGTGAAGCATTAGAAGTTTTAGGACAAAAAATGCCTGACATGATTATTTGTGATGTCATGATGCCGGAAATGGACGGCTATTCGCTAGTAAAGCATATTAGACAAGAACCTCGCACCAAGGCTATTCCCGTACTTTTTCTTTCTGCTAAAGGACAAAGCCAAGATCGGGTTAAAGGTCTTAGTGAAGGTGCTGATGTTTATATGGTGAAGCCCTTTGAGCCGGAAGAGTTGGTGGCACAAGTAGAATCTTCACTCAAGCAAATTAAAAGAATATCCGATAGTAGGGGCAGAGGTCTTGACGGTGCTCCCACCATTCACGTTCCTCACAATGTAGAATTAACTCCAACAGAGTTAAAAGTAGTTCAATTAGTTTCCAAAGGTATGGCCAATCGCGATATTGCCGGGCAACTAAATGTTAGCCAAAGAACTATTGAAAGCCATGTCTCCAACATGCTCAATAAAACTAGTCTTAAAAATAGAACTGAGTTGGCAAGATGGGCAATGGAAAGCAATATGACTTAAGTCAACTCAAGTCCGCTAGTAAGAAGAGAAGCTTGAATGTTATCTATGATTTTTAGTCCCTGTCCATAAATAACCAAGTTCTCGGGTGATAGCTATTTTTTGACTGCCATTTTATTGTAAAGACTAAATTCATTGACAGTAATCTTCCTTGGCAGCAGTATTCCTTGGCAATATTTTAGCCAACTCCAATTTTTCACGTCGGCATTAGAATCAAGGCATAAACAGTCAGATTTGTCGCTTCATGGCAACTTAAGCAAGCTATTAGCTCTTGGCTTATCGTTTTAAAGATTGCCGCGAATCTAAATTAGCTCCTTCTTTTTGACCTTATTAAAAGTACTAACGGCAAAGTACTAACAGCATTGAAGACTTTATTTCAAGAGGAAAAACTCGATATTTAAGTCAACCCCAGATTTTCTCAGAGCAGAATTTAACTACATCTCTCTCGTAAAATAAAATGTCGTCAGACATTTATCTAGAGCATTCTGGGTTTATTTAAATCATTTGAGAGAAAATGAAGCATCTTTGAGTTGAAATGTTCTTTTCCAACAGTTTTAGGGAACTTTAGAATTAACAAGCTTAGGATATACAGTAATAAATTTTATCTCTTGTCCCTGATTCTTAAAAGGTTTCAGACTAATAAGCTTTAAGAGAAAATATTTTTAAATTTTACAGTAAGTTTCTATAGCTCCTTGATATTAACCCTAATTATGATTTAGTAATTAAAGAAAGTGCAAGCAATAGATTTAGGAACGCAAGTTCTCAACATAAACAAACCAAGAAACAAACTCTTTTGCCGTTTGGATGGACAAACTCCCTTAGAAAGAGTCAAGAATAGACTTAAGGCGCTTAATTTTTTAGGTCTATTGGCTTCAGAAAGTATTCCTCCCTTCGAAGAAGCAACTCAGAAAGCTGCTCGTTTTCTAGAAGCCCCGATCTGCATTCTTGGTTTAGGTGCTGATCGCGAATTTAAGTTTAAATCTACTTTTGGTCTTTCTTCTAATGGCTTGATGAGTCAACTAGTTAATGATCGGAAAATATCTTTAGAGGAGTCTTTTGGTTCTTACGTTATTGATAGTGAACAGCCACTGGTGATTGAAGACACAATTGCTAATCCTGTTTTTGCGGTCAGTACTCTAACTCAACACTATGGCATTAGAGCTTATTTAGGCGTACCTTTACTCAACTCTGATGGTCTCTGCTTGGGTACATTGGAAATTATGGACACAGTTCCTCGCCAATTCTCAATCAAGGATATTGAGTTTTTAAATTTGACTGCACGCTGCTGTCTCAGGGAGCTAGAAAGAGATCGCGCCCTTAATTTTCAACAACAAGAATTAGAAAAACAAGCTGCTAATTTAGCAGAATCTGCTGATTCAGCTTTAGAAATCGCCAATCTTTATGGCGCAAATTCTGGTCACTCAGCTACAAAAAATGGTCAGAAAACAGGCGAAATTGAAGATACTAATTTAATTAAAGTTAAACTTTTAGCCCAATTAACTCAAGAACTAAGAACCCCTTTAACCTCTGTCATTGGAATGGCAAGTGTTTTGAGAAGAGGTGTATATGGTTCTCTAACAGATAAACAAAGTGAATACCTAGATATTATTCATGACAGCGGTCAAAATTTAATCTCTTTGGTTGATGAAATAGTTAACTTAGGGGTTCTAGGTAATCAGGATAAAGGTCTCAACAAAACCTCTGTTGACATCGAAATGATTTGTCAACAGGCAATTAATAGCCTGGTTGATATCGGTAAGCAGCATCAACAAAGTCTCCGCCTTTCTGTTGAACCTGGCAATCGCATTTGGTTACTAGATAAAGAAAAAGTCAAACAAGCACTCTACTATCTAGTGGTCAGTGTTTTAGAGATGTCTGAGTCTGGAGGAGAAGTAAGAATTCATGTTTCTCGTCGCGACCAGGCTTTAAATATAGCTGTTTGGTTGTCTCACCCTTGGCTAGGGGATGGGCTAACTCAACTAGAATTTTATTCTCGTTCGGTAACTAAAGCTCTAGCGATCGCTGAAACTAAAGGTCTCGTCAATAATCTTGATTCTGGGATCAGCCATATGTTGCCAGGCAATCGAGTTTTAACCACACCTGCGTTAATGGAAGTTATTAACCTAGAAAAGCAAAACAAAAAAGGACTTGACTCCAAACCAAATGAGCGGGTTTCCCGTGACGTTCTCGGTTTACTGTTTGCCTGTCATTTAACCGAATTACACCAGGGAAGAATTATTGTGCAAGGCGCTCCAGAATCTGGATATCGTTACATTATTCAAGTTCCCAAGTTGTCGGAGCTTGATGAACAAGAAGCATAAATAAAATTAGCCGATCTGATCCAACTAAATAGCAGTTGGGGTAACATCAAGATTCAGTCTTTAACTTGAGTCACCCTAGAAATTTGTTGGGTTTTGCTGCCCTGGAGATCATGATATCGGATAAGATAAGTTCTTTATTTACCAAAGTTGGTGATAGTCAGTTGGCTCAAAATAGCTATCTTTATCGCTGTGCCATGGGTTTGTCGGCTTGGCGAGCAGGAAGTTATTTGTTGCAATGGTCAGAAATAATTGGTGTTTGCTTACTCGGATTAGTTTTTGGACTCGCGCCCTTTGTCTCTACGGGTTTATTGGGGTTGCTACTAGTTGCCATTCTTGGCTATTGGTTATTAGTAACCATTACGGATAATCATTCTTTTGCGATCACCCCGATCCATTTAATGGTCTTGCTTTACTGGCTGATTGCAACCTTGGCAATGGTATTTTCGCCGGTCAAATCAGAAGCGATCGCGGGTTGGGTGAAATTAACCCTGTACCTCACCATGTTTGCGCTAGCAACCAGAGTTTTACGTTCTCCTCAATTATGTAATTGGCTGGTCACTGCATTTTTATTAACGGCTTTAATTGTTAGCTGCTATGGAATTAGGCAACAATATCTAGGGGTAGAGCAGTTAGCTACTTGGAACGATCCTGACTCGGTATTAGCAAAAGATACTAGAGTTTATAGCTATTTGGGCAATCCTAATTTATTGGGAGGATACCTATTGCCAGCGATCGCTTTGAGCTTAATTGCAATTATCGTTTGGCAAAGTTGGTTGCAAAAAGCCTTAGCAGGAATGATGTTAATTGCTAATTCAGCTTGCCTATTTTTCACAGACAGTCGTGGTGCTTGGCTGGCAATGATGGCACTCGCAACTGTTGCCTTTTGCCTATTGTACTGGTGGTGGCGCGATTACTTGCCTCGGTTTTGGCGGATTTGGCTTCTCCCATTGGTTTTTGGGATGGCGGGAGGTCTATTGCTTGTTGCTATTTTGGGAGTAGAATCAGTTCGCCTTAGGTTTTTGAGCATCTTTGCAGGGAGTGAAGATAGCAGCAATAGTTTTCGTCAGTTTGTCTGGCAAACAGTCTGGAAGATCATCAATAATTACCCTATTTTAGGGATCGGGCCAGGCAATGACGCCTTCAACGCCATTTATCCTCGCTATATGAATCCCAGGTATCCTGCCCTCAGCGCCTATTCCATTTATTTAGAACATTTAGTGGAAATGGGTTACTTAGGGTTGATGAGCTTCTTGGGTTTAGTGATAACTACTTTTTGGCAGGGTTGGCAGCAAATTAGTTATTTAAAAGAGCAAAGATCTGCTCAAGGTTTATGGCTCATCGCTGCGATCTCCGCGATCGCCGGACTACTTGTTCATGGAGTCGTTGACACAGTTTGGTATCGACCATCAATTCATACCTTGTGGTGGTTGATGTTGAGTATCGTTGCCAGTCAAAACATGATTTCTTCGGCACAAAATCATGTTACCCAGGATTCTGCCTTGAGGGAAACACATTCTTAACAACAAATCTTAGTTTCTTTATCTGTTAAGACTTCGTTACAATCAGGCAAGGGCTTAAGACCTCTAATTCAAAAAATTTGAGTGATTGATTATCAACAAAATTATGAGTAAACAGCGAATTTGTATAGTAGGAGGTGGTTTTGGCGGTTTATATACAGCCTTACGTCTTGCCCAACTACCATGGGAAAACGATCAGCAGCCAGAAATTACATTAATTGATAAGAGCGATCGCTTTTTATTTTCGCCCTTACTCTACGAATTAATCACAGAAGAACTCCAAACCTGGGAAATCGCCCCTCCTTTTGCTGAAATTTTGGCTGATACCAATATTACTTTCCAACAAGGGTGCGTCACCGAGATTAATATCGAAGCTCAAGAAGTAAAGGTTGATGATCAAATTAGCCTTCAGTATGATCGTCTAGTTATGGCAACAGGAGGAAAAACCCCTCTAGATATAGTGACTGGAGCGAAAGAACATGCCTTTCCTTTCCGTAGCTTAGAAGATGCTTATCAACTCAAAAATCGTCTCAAACAACTAGCCGAATCAGATGCAGATAAAGTTCGAGTGGCGATCGTTGGTGGTGGCTACAGCGGTGTAGAACTAGCTTGCAAGATCAGTGATTTTTTGGGAGAAAAAGGAAAAATTCGCATTATTGACCGTGGCGAACAAATTCTTGACAAAGCCTCAGAATTTAATCAAAAATCAGCGCTTAAAGCGATCGAAGAACGCAAAATTTGGCTAGATTTGGCAACCGAAACCACAGCCATAACTGCCGACTCTATTTCGATGAAATTCAAAGAACAAATAGATACGATTCCCGTTGATTTAGTGGCTTGGACAGTAGGAAATCAAGTTTCTGCCTTAACCCAGAGTCTTAATTTAGAAAAAAATGATCGAGGGTTACTAAAAATCGAGCCAACCCTTCAAGTTCATAATCATAATGATATTTATGCCTTAGGTGACATTGCTGAGTGCTTTGACCAATCTGGAAAATTATTAGCAGCAACAGCTCAAGTTGCTTTCCAGCAATCTGACTATTGTGCCTGGAATATTTGGGCGGATCTTAACCAGAAACCATTATTATCTTTTCGTTATCAGCCTTTAGGTGAAATGATGACCTTAGGCAAAGACAGTGCTGTTCTTAGTGGACTGGGCTTAAACTTAGAGGGTTCAGCCGCTTATATTGCACGTCGTCTCATTTATCTTTATCGTTTACCGACACTCAAACACCAACTGACAGTAGGTCTAAGTTGGCTAACTCAACCTCTAGTCGAAATGCTAAATTTCTAATTGGCGGCAATTTTGTAATTTTTGGGTTAAATCTGATGGAAAAACAGCTTA
Organism: uncultured Xenococcaceae cyanobacterium; assembly: GCA_937996665.1. Classification (GTDB taxonomy): domain Bacteria; phylum Cyanobacteriota; class Cyanobacteriia; order Cyanobacteriales; family Xenococcaceae; genus Hyella. Next base: position 10,387 of record CALKUU010000321.1, read on the forward strand.
ATCTTCCTAAAGTTATTTTTTTTGATGCGGTAGGAACTTTGTTTGGTGTCCAAGGAAGTGTTGGTAAAATTTATAGTCAAATTGCCAACAAGCATGGCGTTGAGGTTGATCCTAAAATTTTACATCAAAGTTTTGGTAAACATTTTAGTCAGGCTACACCTCTAGTAGTGCAAACATCAGAGCCAGATTTGCTTAAACAACAAGAATATCGATGGTGGCAACAGATTGTGAGATCTACCTTTCTAACAGTAGAATCTCTCGATAAATTTACTGACTTTGAGTGTTTTTTTGAAGAACTTTATAACTATTTTGCTACGAAAAATCCCTGGTTTATATATGAGGAAACAAATTCTTGCCTTCAGAAATGGCAGCAAAAAAATGTCGAGCTAGGAATTATTTCTAATTTTGATACTCGTCTTTATTCTGTTTTAGAGGTATTAAAAATAAAATCATATTTTTCTAGTATTACCATCTCTTCAGAATCAAAAGCGGCAAAACCAAATTCTTTGATTTTTGAGAGTGCCTTAGCCAAACACAATTGTTCCCCAGCTCAAGCATGGCATGTTGGAGATAGTTTTCAAGAAGATTATCAAGGCTCTGGGCAAATAGGAATCACCCCATTTCTATTAACAAGAGATAAAAATATGCGCCAAGTAAAAAACGAACTACCCAATTTGAATAGTCTAGGATAAACTTGTGTTGATATATTTAAAATTCATGGATTAAGATTTAATCTTTAACAGAGGAGGTTGAGCTTTGGATACAGCTAGTCAACAACGTATTTTGGGCTACTTCATAGAAGAAGCAAAGGAACATCTACAAACTTTAGAGCAAGGAATACTAGAGCTAGAAGCATCCTGCCAAGACGAAGAAAGAGTTAATGAAATGTTTCGTGCCGCTCACTCTGTTAAAGGTGGCGCGGCAATGTTGGGCTATTCCAGTATTCAAAAAGCGGCTCATAGACTAGAGGATTCCTTTAAACTACTCAAGGAAAATACCGTTCCTGTAGATCAAAAATTAGAGTCTTTATTCCTTAATAGCTATGATTTACTGCAAGATCTAATCACTCGTTTAGAGAACTCAGCCGAATTTAAAGATGAAGATGCCGAAGAGGCTCTTAGAGATTCGGAGTCTAACTTTCAGCTTCTCAACGAATATCTTAATGAATTACTCTCCGGCTCTAGTGGTGCCAGTACACCCGCAGAACTACCTGCTGTTAGTATCAGTGCGCAGATCAAAAAAGTTCTTGCTCAAATGTTGCAACTATTTAAGCAGCCAGATAGCGATCAAAATCGCCAAAGTATTTTCAAAGTTTGCCAAAGCCTAGCTCAAATCGAACCTGGTGCCGCAAGTTGGCAACAACTAGTTAAGCTTGCTGCCACCGCAACGACAAACCGTAAGTATCCTTACAATACCGTCGCTCAGGTAGTAATTAAGGAAGTTAAGCAGGCAGGGGATTTGCTAGATGCGAATCAGGGAGAACGAATTGTTCCTTCCAAAAATATTCAACAACTAGCTGCTACTGCCGGAGAAGCTGCTCAAGCAGGATCGTTTACTGTACCTAAAGATATTAAGGGTGCGGCGATCGCTCTACTTAAAAACTTTAATCGTTCAGAACTAACTCAACTAGTCAAGGTCTTAGCTCATCAACTCCGCTCAAAATAGAATTAGTGAACTTACTATCTTATTTAGGGTTGAGTTAATTCTTCAAATTTGAGTGATTTGACTAGTTTATAACTCTCACAAGTTGAGACTAATAGCTCCGTTCAAAGCGGCTTTGTTATCCATAGTCAAGAAAAATCAATCAAAATAACATTCTGTTGAGACAGTTTTAATTTGTGCTGTCTAGCAATTTTTTTTGTTAGGCTTCTAATTGCTAATCTAGTTATTATTTTGTCTTTGAGTCGGAAGTTATTTGGAGGCGTTGACCTTGTAACCAAGTAAGCAAAAGCAAAGTTTGGTTTTTAGTTGTCTTCGAGCATTTAATGATCGCCTATATCGCAGTTGTCGATCAGTATTCAATCTCGGGAAGTGGATTGAGCATCAGCTCATTGCGCTTTTTATTTGCTTGTCTACTGATTTATTTATTTATAAGTAGTTTAGTAAGTCCTTTACTCGCTGCATTTGCTCAAGCCAAGCGAATGCACCAAATCCCTTGTTCTAATTGTCGTTTTTTTTCAGGGAACTATATTTTAAAGTGTACAGTTCGTCCGACGGCAGCTAATACAGAAGAAGCGATCAATTGTCTTGATTATCAGATAACTGATGACTATTGA
>CALKUU010000322.1 GCA_937996665.1 uncultured Xenococcaceae cyanobacterium
CCATGACACAACAATTAATGAGCAACTTAGCAGCAGAATGCCGAGAGCTTGACGATCAACTTTCCAAAAGAGCGATCGCTCTTGATCCTGGCGGTTATTTCATTATTTATGTTGACCATGAGGCAAAACTCATTTATGCCAAGCATTATACAAATGTGATTAATGAGCGTGGTTTAGCGGTAGATCCTGATACAGGGGAAGTAATTGCCTGTGGGGGCAAAAAAGTTGAGCGCGTAGCGGAGACCATTTTTTCGGCTCGTACCGCTAAAGAGCTTTGTGTCAAAGTAGTTGAAGAACCAAGCCCCTCCTTAATTACAATGCTCGATCATGCTGCCTACTTAGGTCGAGAATTTACTAAAGCTGAATCTGCGTTGATCAACAATCAGGAATATATCCAAGATTAGTGACCAGATCAGAATAGTTTGCTGCTGACATCGATACAACCGAGCAACATAATAGAGATAGAAGCAGACAAATGAAAATCTGTCTATAATTGCTTATTCTTATTTCTTGAAGCGATTATTCTAGAGGTAAGAAAGTTCTATAAATAATCTTTTATTCTCTATGGTTGTCTCCGTTAAAGTCGATTCTGAGCCAGTTAACTCTCTGCAAGCTCTTCCTGAGATTTGGCAAATATCTGCTCAAAAATTTGGACAAAATATCGCGCTTAGTGCTCCTCATTTAAAGCCGAAAGTCAGTATTTCTTATCAAGAGCTAGCCCAGAAAATTAGCGACGTTGCGATCGCTCTACAAGCTTTAGGAGTGCAACCCCAAGAGAAAATTGCTTTATTTGCCGACAATAGTCCGCGTTGGCTGATTGCTGACCAAGGGATTATGCAAGCAGGTGGGGTTAATGTAGTGCGCTCTAGCACTGCCGAGACTCAAGAACTGGCTTACATTTTTCAAGATAGCGATAGTGTGGCTTTAGTTGCCGAGGATCAAAAAACTCTGGATAAATTAATTCCCGAAATCAAAGATCGTAGTTTAAAGTTTGTAATCTTGCTCTCTGATGAGGAAATTAACGATGACAATCAACTAGATTGTCAAGTTCTCAACTTTAACCAGTTACTAGAATTAGGTAAGGGAAAATCGCTGCAACCTGTCGAGCAAGGTGCTGATACCTTAGCAACCTTAATCTACACTTCGGGAACGACTGGCAAGCCCAAAGGCGCAATGTTGTCCCACGGTAATCTGTTGCACCAGGTCAAAAATCTAGATGTAATTCTTCTTTGCCAACCAGGCGATCGCGTTTTGAGTATTTTGCCTAGTTGGCATGCTTACGAACGAAGTGCCGAGTATTTCTTATTATCAAGAGGTTGCACCCAGTACTATACAAATTTGCGATCGCTTAAATCTGACCTCAAAAAATATCAACCTAACTATATGGTTGGTGTACCTCGCTTGTGGGAGTCACTTTACGAAGGAGTGCAAAAGCAATTTCGCTCTCAACCAGAAGGCAAGCAAAAATTAATTAACAAGTTCTTCTCGATTTCAGAACAATATATTAAAGCGAGAAGAATTTCTCAAGGTCTAGATCTTGATAATCTTAATCCTAATGCTGGAGCTAAATTAAAAGCCAAAGCTAAAGCGGCTCTGCTTGCTCCACTGCACAAATTAGGGGACAAGATTGTTTATCAAAAAGTGCGCGAAGCCGTGGGCGGAAAAGTCAAAAGCTTTATTAGTGGTGGTGGTTCTTTAGCAAAACACCTTGATGATTTTTATGAAATTGCTAATGTTCCTGTTCTAGTTGGTTATGGACTGACTGAAACTTCCCCCGTAACCAATGCTCGTCGCCTGGATCGCAACTATCGCAAGACCGCAGGACAACCGATCGCCGAAACCGAGATTAAAATTGTTGACCCGACTACTCGTAAAGAATTACCTCAAGGGGATACGGGCTTAGTCTTAATTCGTGGTACTCAGGTTATGCAGGGCTATTACAAGAAACCAGAAGCAACAGCTAAGGCGATCGATGCTGAGGGTTGGTTTGACAGTGGTGATCTTGGTTGGGTGACGCAAGAAAACGACCTGGTTTTAACTGGTAGAGCTAAAGATACTATTGTGCTGACTAACGGTGAAAACATTGAACCTCAGCCCATCGAAGATGCTTGTGTGCGCAGTGTTTACATCGATCAAATTATGTTAGTTGGTCAAGATCAGCGGGCTTTGGGGGCTTTGATTGTTCCTAATCTGGAGACTTTAGCGCAATGGATACAACAGCAAAATTTAGATCTCAATTTACCTGAGCCTACTTCTTCTTTTGAGGAGGTCGCCAACAGCGATTTGAATGATAAATCAATTCAAAAGTTATTTAAGCAAGAATTAACTCGTGAGGTGCAAAACCGACCAGGTTACCGAGCGGACGACCGCATTAGTGGGTTTAAGTTTATTGTTGAGCCTTTTTCTAAGGATAATGGTTTGATGACCCAAACGATGAAGGTGAAGCGTCCTCAGGTGCGAGCTAAATATCAAGATTTAATCGATCAGATTTATTCTTAAAGGCAATTTCTTCGCAAAAAAATCAGAGAAATTTTTCCCTTATTGGAGAGGGTTAATTCCCTCGTAAGCAGTGGACAACAGTAAAGATTTGTTATTACCATGTCCACTGTGATGGGCTTCTGAGCCATTAGCTCAATCACCAGTTATTAGAAAGTCAACTTTAACCAGTCGAAAATCTCAATTGTGATGGTGCGAGCAATACTGATCCGAATTGTGATTGCAACAATTACAATAAGGGTTGCTACCGCCGTTAACGACGGTAAGTTTTTATTCATGGATAAGGTCTCCCTAAGACTAAATTGAATAAAAGCAATCAAAAACTCTTTACTGTTACAGCAGTATTGAGTTTTTTGCCTTTTAGCTACTAATTTGTAGGTAGCTTCTACAAGATTATTCCCAATAATTTTGCTTGAGTAAAATTATTGGTGATTTCGGAATCGTTTATCTTAGCTTCACAATCCGTCGTGTACATCACCTCCTTAAAATCATTTACATAAGTCCCTCACTATAATTATTCCACGGCAAAAAAATCCCCATTATATGACGTGATTATCTTGGGAAATTCCCCACCCAAAATTTAGGGTTTGCGGTCACTTAGATTTGAAACTACTAAAGAATAAAGGCTACGACGACAATCAGTAATAAACTGAAAAATCCTTGTATTTACCTTCATGCTTAGACTCTGACTTTGATTGACCACACAATTTAACTTTTATAGATACCTCTCATAGATATATACATAAGTCCCAGTACCCATAGCTGGGTCAAACAAACTATTGACCGAATCTCTTCCTAGCACCCTTAATTCTGCTCAACTGTTTCAAAGTCTTACGAGATAAGAGACTCACAATATCAAAGCACAAGATGATTTACTACCTGTACCTATTCCAGTAAAGAGACAATCCCAAAACTCATTACACAACCCCAAAAATTGACATAGCTATCACACTAATTATTCCACGCCCAAAAAAATCAATTTTTGTGATGATGAATTTAATAAAAAAAGCTAGATGATGACCATTCATTGAATGACTACCATCTAACTTATATTTTTTTATCGAACAGATAACTTTTTACCCTTGCTTTTCCTAAGTGGGGAATTCCCCACTAAAAATCAACTCAAGAAAAACCCTAATTTTAATAATGTTTTTTGTACAGTAGAGTTAGATTTCATTGATTTGTAGATCCTGTTCCAAAGAATTTTTTGATGCTCCCTTTAGAAATGGAGATCGCTCACTAATTTTTAATTTTATTTTCCCCTTACCGAGTAGTGAGGTCAAAAGCAGGAGCTAGAATTTAGGTAAAGAAATAGTAGCTATGTCATGACAGCAATTAACATTGCCACCTTCACTGATCGCATTAGCGATCGCCAACTCGAACAACTCTGTGCCGACAATCCAGAAACTAGATTTGAGACTACCTCAGAAGGAAAACTAATCATCATGTCACCAACAGGAAGCGAAAGTGGCAGAAAAAACGGCAGATTGTTTTTCCAGGTGGAATTGTGGAACACCCAAACAAAGCTAGGCGTTTCCTTTGATTCTTCGACTGGTTTTAAGTTGTCTAATGGCGCTACTCGTTCCCCCGATGTTAGCTGGATTAGACTAGATCGCTGGCAAGCCATTCCTAAAGATCAGAAACGCAGATTTGCACCAATAGACCCCGACTTTGTTGTTGAGTTAGCATCGCCCACAGACGATCTAGACGAACTTCGCAACAAAATGCAGGAGTATATGAATTGCGGGGTTAGATTGGGGTGGCTAATTTGCCCAGACCAAAAACAAGTAGAAATATATTGTCAAGGTCAGGAAATAGAAGTGTTAGACAATCCCAGTGAGCTTTTCGGAAAGGCTATTGTGCCAGGACTAAGAGTGGATTTAACCGATATCTTTAACTGACTAAATTTAAGCTTTCACCTTGTCTAATTAAATACCCGATCAAACTCCCTGTTCGATAATATCCATAACCTGGAGATAAGCAGGATCTTCGGGTTGAATTTCCCTCTCTTCGATACTATTTTCTCCGTTGATTGCTCTTCTAGCGTTATCAGCTATCACCACATTGGCAATCAGATCCAAAGATTCTTTTTCGTTAAGATGCTGAAAAGCATCGACGTATTTGCGACTATGGGCAGGACGTACTGATTCTTGACAATAGTTAGAAAGTTCTCTACTCTCCGTCATCACATCAAAAGCAAAATACTTTTCTTCTTCTTCGCCAAATAAAATGCTGTATAGCAAATTAACCATCGAAGTATCGTGATGAGGAAGTGAGTATTTTTCCTCGATTTGTCTCCAGTAGCGAAGCGCCTTAAGACCTTCTAGTGCGCCCTTATTTAAACCTGCCTCTTCGCACCAACTCTCAAATTCTTCTATACTAATCGGGCAACGACCATATTTTTGCATGCCCTGAGCCAAAGTTCTTCCAGCCTGGAAATTTCTGGTGGGGTTACCTCGCACAGGAAGCATCATACTCCCCCTGACATCTGCAACCATCGCCGTCAGTTGAGAAAAAGTATGGTCACGGACTCGCTCCATATAACCACCCTTATTGAGAGTTGCTTCAATTCTAGGTACAGCATAGCCCAACTCAGTAAGGGCAATACTTTGCTCAGTATAGAGTTTATGTCGATCTTTGCGATGCATCGAGACACTCGCTGCTTGATCTAAACACTGATTCAGTAGCAGCGTTAGCACTGTTGGCAAAATACCAGAGTTTTGTTGATGATATTCATAGGCGAACCCAGCCAAAATAGAAGCCATATTTTTGGCAGCTTTAATATATTGAGCCTCAACATTATGAATTCCTGGAGCTACCTGAATATTAAGAGACAATTTATTGAGTAAATAAGCACCCGTTAAAGCGTTAAGAGCATTGGGGTGACAAAAATTTGCCGTAAAACTATCTAGAGGATCTCTCAGGGCGCCATGGCGATGAAACCCAGAAAAGAAAGCTAAATTAGGATTTTTTTCACACAATACATAAGAGTCATTATTGACTTCATCGTGGCTAAAAGAGCCTGCCAAGCAACCAAGAACAACATTTTTTCGCTTCAATCGTTCGCGAATTTTGCAAGCTTCTGCCAAATCATTGGCGATGTATTTACTGTTAGCTGTCAATAAGACCAATTCACAGTTAGCAATTAGATACTCTAAATCATTGGGAACTAATTCTTGATCCTCTTTATGTTGTGCCATGCGATACATCTTGGTCACATGGCGAGGATCCATTCCTTCAATCTCAGTTGCCGAGAATGCCCCTAGTAATTCTCTTCCCGGTCTAGTTGCTAACAATAATGATTTTTCACTTTTCTGCATCGCTGAATTGTAAGCAAGAGAAGCAGGATAAAGACCAACACTGTAATAACCTACCTTGGCTTGACTTAGTTCATGAATGCGTTTTTTGATACTTATCTTATCTAGGGAGTCCTCAAAAAAGCTATTGCGCATGATCTATTTTCTTAAATTACCCATTAATCTCGGTTCCAAGTACTTTCTATTATCTCAGATTGTTACTAATACTTAACAAGTATGTAAATCTTATAAAGCGATCGCCAATAAATCGGAGAACAAGAGCGGAAAATGACAACAAATCAACTAAATTAACTGTCGGTTTTTAGCATTCCCAAAACTCAAATATTTTTTACAATTTCGGCAGGAAGATCGACTCGCGATCTTTTTTGAGAATTAATCGAGACATGTTTTGTGATCGCTTTAATGATCAATTTTTCAGGATTAGATACTTGAAAAATTTGATATTCAACAGTAAATTCACTGGCGTTAGTTATTTGCACTTGCAGCTTAATAACTAGGCGATCGCCACAATAAGCAGGAGCAAAAAAATCGATAGAACTATGAATAATGGGTAAGGCAACTTGCTGCTTACTAAGCAAATCTCTAATCTTGATATCGATAGAGGCTAACCACTCTTCATAAGCTTCATGGCAAATCGAGAGACCCTTGGCAAAGTAGACAACCCCTGCTGCATCTGTATCTGCCAAATAAACTGTACGGAAACAAGCGAAGTCCATAGAATTTGTTTAAAATGATAAAATTATTAAGAGTTTTTACAGAAAGTTGATTCTGCTCCATCAAAGTGTGACCTGTTTATCATTGAGGTTGTACGTGATGTAAACTTAATCAACACGATGATCCTCTTTTCGAATATACATAAAATCACTTATAACGGTTTAGATATAAACAACTATGCTGAAAAGACTGCTGGGCGATCCTAATGCACGCAAACTAAAGAAATTTCAACCTTTTGTAGCCGAAGTCAATCTAATCGAAGAAGACATCAAAGATTTTTCTGATGATCAACTCAGAGGAAAAACCGCAGAGTTTAGACAGATGCTAGATAAGGCTAAAAATTTTCGGCAGAGAGAGGATATCCTAGACGATATTTTGCCTGAAGCTTTTGCGGTTGTCCGAGAAGCTGGCATTCGAGTTTTAGGAATGCGCCATTATGATGTCCAAGTTCTTGGGGGCATAGTTTTACATAAAGGGCAGATTGCGGAGATGAAAACCGGGGAAGGAAAAACCCTAGTTTGTACTCTGCCCGCCTATCTCAATGGCTTGACAGGGAAAGGTGTTCATGTCGTTACGGTTAACGATTACTTGGCTCGTCGTGATGCTGAGTGGATGGGTCAAATTCACCGCTTTCTTGGTCTCAGCGTCGGACTAATTCAAGGAGGAATGAGTCCTGTCGAAAGAAGAAAAAATTATAACTGCGATATTACCTACACTACCAACAGTGAGCTAGGTTTTGATTATCTAAGAGACAATATGGCAACTTCGATGGAAGAGGTTGTCCAACGTCCTTTTAATTACTGTTTGATTGATGAAGTTGATTCGGTTTTAGTCGATGAAGCGAGAACTCCTCTAATTATTTCTGGTCAGGTAGAACGCCCCACCGAAAAATATCAACAAGCGGCAGAAATTGCTGCTATGTTAGTCGCTCAGCAAGAAGATGAAGGGGAGGATGATGGTGATTATGAGGTAGATGAAAAAGCTCGTAACATCTTGATGACCGACCAAGGATTTGCTAATGCAGAGCGAATTCTAGGTGTTAGTGATCTCTATGACCCTGACAATCCTTGGGCACACTACGTCTCTAACGCCTTGAAGGCAAAAGAGCTGTTTGTTAAAGATGTTAACTATATGATTCGCAACGATGAAGTTGTAATCGTTGATGAGTTTACTGGTCGGGTAATGCCTGGTCGTCGCTGGAGTGATGGTTTGCACCAGGCGATCGAGGCTAAGGAAAACGTCAAGATCCAAAAAGAAACACAAACCTTAGCAAGCATCACCTATCAGAATTTCTTTTTGCTCTACCCCAAACTAGCTGGAATGACTGGTACGGCTAAGACAGAAGAGACCGAGTTCGAAAAGGTCTACAATCTGCAAGTTACGATTATTCCTACTAATCTACCTTCAAGACGTCAAGATATTCCTGATGCTGTCTATCGTAAAGAGATTGGTAAATGGCAGGCTGTTGCTGAAGACTGTGCTGATATGCATGAGACTGGCAGACCCGTCTTGGTAGGAACAACCAGTGTTGAAAAGTCTGAGCTGCTTTCTCAGTTGTTGAGCAAGAAGGAAATTCCTCATAATCTCTTAAATGCTCGTCCTGAGAATGTTGAAAGAGAGTCGGAAATTGTTGCTCAAGCTGGGCGAAAAGGCTCAGTAACGATCGCTACCAATATGGCAGGTCGGGGTACAGATATTATTTTGGGTGGTAATGCTGACTATATGGCAAGACTCAAAATCAGAGAATATTTGATGCCTAAATTGGTTATGCCCGAAGATGATAATTTGATGGCATCTATTCCTCAGTTAACTGGGAAAACTGCTCCTCAAGGTTTTGGTGCTAGTGGCAAACCCCAAAAAACGTGGAAAGCTTCCGCCGAAATTTTCCCTACTGAGCTATCGGCAGATACGGAAAAGATGCTCAAAGAAGCAGTTAAGTTTGCTGTTAGCGAATATGGAGAGCAAAGCTTACCAGAGCTAGAAGCCGAAGAAAAAATCGCGATCGCCGCAGAAAATGCACCGACAGAAGATGCGGTAATTAACAAACTCCGAGAAGTTTATAAGCAAATTATTTCTGAGTATGAGCAACTAACTGACACCGAGCATGATGAGGTAATCAATCTAGGTGGTTTACATGTTGTCGGCACAGAAAGACATGAATCTCGTCGAGTAGATAATCAGTTGCGTGGTCGTGCAGGGAGACAGGGTGACCCAGGCTCCACCAGATTTTTCTTGAGTTTAGAAGACAATCTGCTGCGTATTTTTGGTGGCGATCGCGTTGGTAAACTAATGCAGATGATGAGGGTAGAAGATGATATGCCCATCGAGTCAAAAATGTTAACCAACTCCCTAGAAGGCGCCCAGAAAAAAGTAGAAACTTTCTACTACGACACCAGGAAACAAGTTTTTGAGTATGACGAAGTCATGAACAACCAGCGTCGGGCAATTTATGCCGAACGCCGTAGAGTTCTAGAAGGCTTAGACCTCAAAGAACAGGTTGTGGAATATGCCGAAAAAACTGTGGGCGAAATTGTTGATGCCTATATTAACCCCGAGCTTCCCCCTGAGGAGTGGAAACTGGACAAAATGGTAGCTAAAACTCAAGAGTTTATCTATATCCTTGAAGATTTAGATCCTAGCGACCTCGAAGATATGACAGTTAGCGAGATCAAGACCTTCTTAAAAGAAGAAGTCCGCAAAGCTTATGACATTAAAGAACATCAAATCGATAGTATGCAGCCCGGTTTGATGCGTCAAGCAGAAAGATTCTTTATCTTGCAACAGATAGATACTCTCTGGCGCGAGCACCTCCAAGCAATGGATGGTTTGCGAGAATCAATTGGGTTAAGGGGTTACGGACAAAAAGATCCGCTGATTGAGTACAAGCAAGAAGGTTATGAAATGTTCTTAGAGATGATGATCGATATTCGTCGTAATGTTGTCTACTCTCTGTTCCAGTTTCAACCCCAGACGCAACCGCCTGAGCCTCAGGCAGTTTAAGTAGAAAGTTTAGGTAGATATTAATTTCCCAAAACGCTTCTTCAAGATTTCTTGATAGGGGGATTAGGGGAAATTTAATTTATCTTGGTAAGTCTTCCTCATGGAGTAACAGCAATCCCAACTTGGATTTGCTTTTACTCCTTTTTTGATGGAATCTTCCTTGCTAACCATCAATCAGAAAAACATCGTTATAATCTAGGCAAAAGTTCCTAACCAAAAAATCTAGTTAACAAGCCAGTTAAATTAATGTTTGAATTTTTCAATTCTCTGTTTAATCGTCAACCAGAAAAGGTTAAGGCGAAGGTAGAAATTTATACTTGGGCGATTTGCCCCTACTGTATCCGCGCCAAACTACTGTTGTGGTGGAAAGGAGTTAACTTTACTGAGTACAAAATTGACGGAGATAATGTTGCTCGCGAACAAATGTCTCAACGAGCAAATGGAGGTCGTTCGGTTCCCCAGATTTTTGTTAACAATCAGCATCTAGGTGGTTGCGATGACATTCATGAATTGAATGCCCGAGGTCAGCTAGATTCATTATTGGCTCAAGTTCCTGGCTAATTCAACTTTAGTTTTCGAGTCTCAAAAATAAAAAAAGTCTTCCTGAATACAGAAGACTTTGCCAGTAACACCAAAAGCAAAAAGGAAAAATATTGTTTTCCTGACAATTGCTTTCTAGTTATTACTCTGGTAAATCTGACAGGAATGAAGATTTTCGCAACAAATCTTCATATTAAGATTCGAAAGAAAAGAAAGAACTAGAATTATCAATATCTAGTTTTGGATCTAACTCGGTACTTAAACCTAGTTTCTGAATCTGGATGTTTAATTGCAGGAGTGTTTAGCGCAAATCGTGGTCAAAATCTTAAGTCGTAAGTCATTAGGGGAACAAGCAGTATTCGATATTGGGGTTGCCCAAGACCATAACTTTTTGCTAGCCAATGGCATGGTTGCCTCAAATTGCTTCAACAAGTCTCACTCCACAGCCTATGCGTATGTCACTTACCAGACTGCCTATCTAAAAGCCAACTATCCGACAGAGTATATGACTGCGCTGTTGACAGCGAGCAGTGGGAATCAAGATAAGGTTGAGAAATATCGTGAAAATTGTCAGCGGATGGGCATCGAAGTCTTATCGCCAGATATACAGCGATCGCAACAAGATTTTATGCCGATCTCTTCAGAACAGCAGATTTTATTTGGGTTATCGGCAGTTAAAAATTTAGGGAATGCAGCGATCGACAGTATTCTCCAGGCCAGAGCAGAAACAGAAACAGGAGAATTTAAGTCATTTGCTGATTTTTGTGAGCGAGTTGATCTGCGTACAGTTAATAGTCGAGCGCTAGAAACCCTAATCTATTGTGGCGCTTTTGATTCGTTGCAGCTCAATCGTCGTCAGTTAATTAATGATCTTGAAGTGGTTGTTCCTTGGGCGCAAAAGAAAACCAAGGAAAAAGAAGCCGGACAACTCAACCTGTTTGATCTAATGGAAGAGGAAACGCAAGGAGAGGGTTTTGGCGGAGAGGTTTTTCAGGATGTTCCGAGTTCTCCTACGGTTGAGGATTTTCCTTTGCAAGAAAGACTGCGCCTCGAAAAAGAATATTTGGGCTTTTATGTCAGCGATCATCCATTGAAAGCGGCGTCCCAGGCTGCCCATATCTTCTCGCCAATTAATTTAAATCAAATTGCTGAGCAAAAGGCTCGGCAAACAATTAGTGCGATCGTCATGCTGACTGGGGTCAAAAAAATTATTACTAAAAAAGGTACACCGATGGCCTTTTTACAACTAGAAGATATTACAACTGGTGATGTGGAAGGAACGGTTTTTCCGAGTACTTTTGAAACACTAGAACCGCTACTCGAAGAAAATGCCCGTCTAATTATTTGGGGCAAAGTGCAAAAGAGAGATGATAAATATCAAATAATTATTGATGATGCCGAACCAGTTGATCAGGTCAAAATGATTATGCTGGAAATTTCGCCCGAACAAATTTTAGATCCCAGTCGGCAATACCATCTCCAAAATATTTTGCAGGAGCAAGGAGGAGAAAAAAATCAGCGGAAAGTACCAGTTGTAGCGATTATTCATCAAGGTCAACAAAGACAATTTATCCGTTTGGGCAAAAAGTATTGGGTAAAGGATGAAACCACAGCCATCAATTGCTTGATGCGTTCTGGGTTTAATGCAAGGACAGAGCCGCTAATTCCTGTTTAGATTTATGGTTCAGGTAAATTAAATTAGGATTTAACAGCGATGATTTTAAGTTGGAATGGTCTAGTTGAATTTTTAATAATTTACTCAGAACAAAGAAGCACTTATTCCGATGTTTCTGGATTATAAGGCTTGGTCTCAATTTCCTGGATATATAATTGATTCTCAGAAAAAGATAATTCGTGATAAACAACCTTACCCAAAACGGAAACTTTAGATCCTTTCTTCGGTAGTTTTTGAGTGGTTAAAACCCAGAGTTGATCCGTTTGATCTTTAACTTGATAAGCCCCATTTTTGACTAAAGGGACTGTTCTAATTACCTCTCCTGCAATATAGACTTTTTTGCCATCTCGCTTTTCCATTACCTGCTCGATGGCGAGAGGATTTTCATGACTTTGGGCGTTGCAGCTAGATAGAGTTAGGGCGATCGCAACTCCTCCCAAAAATTGCTTGATCAAAACTTGGTTACTTTTCATATTTGGAGATGATCAATTTGCTTGTCCAGGTTGTTGATTATCAAATAATTCGCTCAATCTAGCCTAGTATGGCAAATATCTCTCAGGAATTGCATTGAATATTTTCAAGTAAATTAACAATCTATTTTGATTGCTTTTGTCAAATATCTTTAGACTAGATGTTTACGGTTTAGTTGATTTTGCTGAAATCAAGAAGACAATTACAGATAATTAACTTATTTGGCATCATCCTCAAGAAGTCTGAGATAAGATTGAGTTCAATTTAGCTAAATTTAATTTGACTAAATTTGATTTGACCGTTGTCTTGAGGAGGCATTTTTAATGGCGCTGGAAGCAAGTATCGCCGAATTTTCAATTAAAGGGAATTTAGAGCAATTTTTGATTGTTTTATCCGTATCTTTAACAGTAGCTACCGTTTCTAGACTTTTTAACTGGTTTCGGCAAATTCCCTACACTTTGCTGCTCGTAATTGTCGGCTTGGGCTTGGCTTTCGTCGATGTTCGCCTAGTCAACCTGTCTCCAGAACTCATTTTAGAAATTTTTCTGCCTCCTTTGCTCTTTGAAGCAGCTTGGAATATTCGCTGGCGGAGTCTCAAAGAAAGTTTAATCCCGGTTAGTTTGTTTGCTATTGTCGGAGTGATTATTTCGGTTTTAGGAACAGCTTGGGCATTAAGCAGTCTGACAAATCTTTCGTTAGCAACTGCATTATTAGTTGGTGCTAGCCTCTCCGCTACCGATCCGGTCTCAGTAGTTGCCTTGTTTCGTGAACTAGGTGCTAGCAAAAGACTAACTATCCTGATGGAAGGAGAAAGTCTATTTAATGATGGGGTCGCAGTAGTTGCCTTTGTGCTACTAGTTGGCATTCCGATGGGAATAGATCAGTTTTCGCTATCGGGCACGGTTGCTAAATTTTTAACCTTTGGTGGCATTGGCTTAGGGGTTGGCTGTTTGATTGGCTTTGGAATTTCTTATTTAACCCAACGCTTTGATTTGCCTTTAGTCGAACAGTCATTGACCTTAGTTTCAGCTTATGGAACTTATTTAGTTACCGAAGAACTTGGGGGATCTGGAGTTATTGGGGTCGTCACAGTTGGGATTATTCTCGGCAATTTTGGCTCACGGATTGGCATGAATCCTCGTACTAGACTTTTAGTTTCAGAGTTTTGGGAATTTTTGGCATTTTTTGTCAATTCGATTGTTTTCTTGCTAATAGGCGATCAAATTAATTTTGCAAGTCTCAGCGAAAATTTTGATTTGATTGTAATAGCGATCGCGGCAATTTTAATTACTCGGTTAATTATCATTTTTGGCTTGGGCAATTTCAGTAATTTAATTAGTGGGGTCAAAACCAATTGGCGAGAACAAACCGTTCTGTGGTGGGGTGGTTTGCGAGGTTCAGTCTCAATCGCTTTGGCGCTAAGTGTCCCAGCAAGTCTATCAGGGCGGCAAGAAATTATTGATATTGTCTTTGGGGTCGTCTTATTTACCTTGTTGGTTCAGGGTTTGAGTACAAAATGGGTACTAGAAACTCTCAATTTGATTGGTGACCAACCTCTACGTCAAGAATATTCAGAATTATTAGCCCGTCGAGTTGCCCTAAGAAAGGTATTAGGCTACATGGACGATCCTGATAATGTCTCAGATGTTGATGGGGAGTTCCTTCGTTACCAGCAAGGTCTTGTCAAAGGAGAATTGCAATCGATTGAAGACAAGATCACTAAGCTCCGCAAAGAACATGATAATTTGCGATTATTAAGTATGGATCAGCTAAGAGAGCAACTATTAGACATCGAAGCCGATACCTACGCTGAGCTAATCAGAGCTGGCAAACTGAACGAAAATCTTTCCCCAGTTCTCCAAGAGATTATGGTAGAAGCCGAGCTTACCTAAGTTCATCAACTATCATCACCTACAAGATTCATCGGGAACGCTTACTTTTTTTTCTCACTAAGAGAGGCAAAGGTTGCCTAACAGATGGGGGGAGTTGATAGCGGGAATAGCGACGTTTTTGTTTAGCGATTTTGAGCTTAACTTTTCTGGTCTGCAACTTCCGCATCCCCAAACCCAAAAGAGCAATGATTAAACCAAAAGATAGCAATCCAGTTCTTCCTCCCATCTCTCCGAGGAGAAGATCGGTTCCCCCTAAAATCAGCAAAAATCCTGAAATTGGCTCTTTTCGATATACCGAACTTAAAAATCTCGCAAAAAAGGGATTCATAAAAAGTCTGCAATAAAAAACTTGTAATCAAACAGGAGTCACTATCAACTGATCTCTGCCATCTTATCAAGAGTCATTGGCAATCATTGTTTAGTTACCAATAACTTTAACCAAAAAAATCTCCTTTCAACCATTCAAAATTGGAAAAAGGAGGAAGTTATCGTTGAAATTAACTTAGTCTAATTTTTTTATTGTAAACCCAACCAAGTCAACAATCCTTTACCAGTAAGATATTCAATTCCTAAAGTAAGGAAAAAGCCAATCATTGCAGCACGACCATTTAATCTTTCTGCGTAATAATTAAACCCAAATTTAGGATCTTCAAATTTAGGAGTTACGGAGGGTTCTGTTTGTGCCATGAGTTAAATACCTATGCTTCTTTGCAAAACTTTACTATATCGTAGCGTTAGTTCACAATCATTGCTGCAAATTTTTTGATAACTGATTGAATTAATGACGCTTATCTAAGAAACACACCAGATCTAACTTAGGAGAGACAAAGATTATGAGCACTCCTTGCTCTCGTTTTTTGTCCTATCTAAATCACAATCTAGTAAGCGCTCAATAAGCCCCAACAAATTATTCGCGCAATGGGGATAGTCATTCAAAAAAAGATAACTATTGTCGCAAGAGAAAAAATATTAAAGTCTAACGAAAAGACCTTGATTCTACCTCCGTTTTAATTGCGGATAGCGTTTGAGATAAATTATTTTCGTAAATTTGATAAAAAATACTATTTCCTAATTGTTTGGTTGGTCTAACTTCAACCTGATGCGTAATTAGTACTTGGCTAGGAGGGGCACTTGGATAAAGAGATACTGGCTCTAGTAACCAATTCCCATTAAGGTTTTCGACATCGCCGTCGACAATATCGAAATAAATTTTTTGAGGATAATCTTCCGTAATTGATAAACGAATTCGCGCTTCTTTCCGAAACAGTAACGTCTTAACTAAGTTAATTTGCTCAAATATTTTATGATTTCCTTGATTAAGAACTAACTGACTTTCAGTTACTCCAGGCAAAAAAGAGTCGAAATTATTATAGTCAGTGAGAACCTGCCAAGCATTGTCAATGGAACCATCAACCAAGATTCGACAAAGATAGTTTCCTTTCTCTCCATTAAAGACAACACTACCTTTCCTTAAAGCAACTCGATCGACTACAGATAGTCTATCTACAGGACCATCAAATAACTTAGCCTGAGTAGGAGCGCTCAAAGTTATTAGCAAAAAAGTCAAAATTATTGTTGCCGTAAAATACCGAAATTTATTAATCAAATCAATTAGAGCTATTCCCAAAGGAAGCTGACGAAGCTAAGTTTATTGCACTAATTCTAACAAGTTATTCTTGAGCATGAAGCCTCTAATTAGTAGTACAAGAAACTCTATGTGAACAGCCTGTTTATTATTAATTTAACTACGCAATAAGAGAATCAGAATTTAGATAATTAAGGCAATGGTTCTTGCTTGATAGCACCGTCATTGCCAACCCAAACAATATTCTTGATGCGACAGTGCGATGCGTAATCGCGAACGAGTTTCTGATCGCGATCTCCTAAATCCATTTCCACTCTAGTATTCGGCTCATCTTGACGTAGTTTATTCGCATATTTAAAAGCAGCAATTCTTGCTTCCTGACTTAGAGGCACGACCAAACAATCAATTTCGGGAGGATGCTGCGGCAGTTGTCTTGTTGAGAGCAAAGAGGTATAAATCTCTTCTATATTTAAAGAGAAACCAACCCCAGGAGCTGGCTTATTTTGAGGATCATACAATTTAAGGAGTTGATCATAACGTCCTCCCTGACCCAAAAGAAACGACTGATTCTGACTTAAACTAATTGCCTCAAAAACAATGCCAGTATAGTAATCAAATGTTTTTAACAGGCTCAAATCAAGTGTAATTTTAATTGGAGTAGAAGAACCAAGCTCGATCAAATCGATTAAAGCATTTAGATTATCAACAATTTCCCGAGCTGATGAATCTAAGTCTAGAGTAGCAACTTTAGCCAAAACCTCTTTAGGAGAACCTCTTAAGGTAGCAATAAATAAAGCCCTTTCTCTAAGCTCAGGTTCCAAATTTAAACTATCCAAAGTAACAAAATCTAAATCTGCCAGACAAGATCTAACTTGTTTAACAATATCTTCTGGAAAAATAGCAAGAAGAGATCTCGTTAACTCAGCTTCACCCAGCAAAATTTGCCAATCAGGAATTCCCAAAGTATCTAAGCATTGGGCAAGTAAAAAAATCATTTCGGCATCAGCAATTATCCCACCTGCAAATAAAAGCTCTACGCCTGCTTGATAATGCTCAATTTGACTTCCATAATGTGATTTAGGCGGTGTCCGAAAAACATTAGCTCTATAGCAGAGACGTTGGGGATAAATATTGCCAGCCATCCGCGTCACTGCTGCCCTTGCGATCGAGGCAGTTAGTTCGGGACGCAAACCTAAAACACCCTCATAGCTATCCTTTAATTGAATAACCATATCTGGTTGAATCGCCCCACCGGCTGTCAAGGTATCCAACCACTCTAAAGTTGAGGTAACAATTCTCTGATATCCAAATTGCTGAAATACCTTCTGCACAAGGTCGTTAATCCAAGCTTTTTGAACTACCTCGAGAGGTAATAAATCTCTAGCTCCTGCTGGCGGTTGGTAGATCATGTTGACAATGACAAAAGAGAATTCAAAGTGAGGGGTGAAGAAAATCCCTAAGCCATCTTACCCTGGATTGAGCATAGTCTAGACCGATTATTTTCTTGCTATCCTAATTTACGAAATCATCTTCATTGTATAGATGAATAAAAACCAGACCTATCCTAACCTAAGCGGAAATTAGAATTTACTTGCTCCCCTTTCTCGCACCAAACAAGCTGCCGAAGAAACTACCATCTGTAGATTTGTCTTTTTTTCTCTGTTTTGCCCCTGACTGTCTAACTTGCTGTTTTCGAGTCAATTTTTCTAACATTTCTTGGCTAACAAGTACAGCAGGATCTTTGGAATTAGCCTTTTGCGCTTTCTTGATATGAATTTTAGCCATGGTTAATTGATTTTGCCGAATATAAGCCTGTCCTAAAAGGGCATGACAAGTACTATTATTAGGATCAACTCTTAACCCATCTCTAAGCTCCGAAACAGCATCGTTAATACGACTTTTTTCCATATATTCTTTTGCCCTACGCAGATAAGAAACAACTCTTGGCTCAGAAGTGATGTCTTCTGTTGATTTAGAGGTCTTGTCTGTTGGCGAATTGCCACTAACTGTAGTTTTAGTCTTATCTGGCTTAGACGCATGAGTTTGTGTGTTTACAGAACTAGTTCGAGTAGTTTCTGCTCGATTAATTCCTTGGTCGTGTTTACGAACCAAATAAGCTAAATTAAGCTCACTAATAATGGCAATTTTCTTGAGAACTTTACTAATATCTTTATACTGATCTGTTGCTTGTTCTTTAAGCAGTTCTAGATAAGTTTTTTCTAAATCATTTTTTGTTCCTAGTAATTTTTGAGCCGAATCGCTGGAGAGAGATAATCCTTCTTGATTCTCTGCATAGCGCTTGCCAATTTGGGTTAGAACCAAATGATGTTCAGCAAAAGCATTCTTGTTAGATAATTTTTCATAAGCAGGGTTGACTAGATTTGACAATATTTTCCCTGCCATCTTTTTTTCTTCAGCACTAGCCTTACACGTATCAGGATGCAACTTCTGTGTAGTGCGCAGATACTTTGTTCTAATGCTTTTAGGTTCTGCATCTAGAGCCACACCTAAAATCGCATGGTAATCAATGATATTTGCCCTAAACAGTCCGTGTTTGATCGTAAACGACATGAGATAAGAATAAATTTGCGGTGAACTGAAATACTAGAAACCAGAATTACAAAAAAAGCTGTGAACTAATGAAAAAATATACTGTGTTCCTAGAGTTCCCGAAAAAAAGGTTTAACTATCAGAAATTAAAGAGTTTAGTTAATTTGCCAATAGACTATCTGAAATCGTTAACAACAGCACCGAATCTAAACTGAGAATTGACTCATCGCCTTTGTTAAACCTTCCAATGTATATTCTGATGCCTCAATATCAACTCTACCTAGAAGTTGAATACAGGTTTTAGTTGTTTGCGGCCCAATGGATGCAATTTTTGTGTCTCTCAATAAGTTATCTATGTCAGTCGGTTGATTAAGCTTCGTCTGCAAGAGTTGCCAGAAATTCGTCACCGTTTTTGAGCTAGCAAAAGTGACAATATCAATAAGGTTCTGTTGCAGTGCTTGCCAAACTTGAGGATCGATTGCCTGAGGGCACTTAGATTGATAAGCGGCAACTTCTGTAACTTCTGCACCTTGAGCAGTAAATTCTTTGACAAGAACTTCTCGTCCACCAGTTTCTACCCTCGGAAATAAAATCTTGACGTTAGTAAGAGATTCAGGGAACTCTGTAACTAAAGAATCAGCGACAAAATTGGTAGGGATAAGATCGGGGATGAGGTGATATTTTTGGAGTGTTTGGGCAGTTTTTCTACCTACTACGGCAATTTTTGTATTGGCAAGAGCCCGAATATCTATCCCTTTAGTTTGAAATCGCTCAAAAAAGTAATTAACTCCATTGGCAGAAGTTAAGATTAACCACTTAAAACTATCCAGTTGGGAGATCGCATTATCTAAATCTTGCCAGCTAGAAGGCTCGGTAATCTCTAACGCAGGCATTTCGATCACAACTGCACCTTCCTGCTTAAGCAAACTCGAAAATTTACTCGATTGCCCCGCAGCACGAGTAACCAAAACATGTTTACCTACCAAGGGCAAATTCGCTATATTATCTTTGCTTACATTCTCTTCTTGGGCAGGATTTTCCCAATTTAATCTATTTTCCACGACTTTTCCTATCACGATTACAGCCGGGGAAAGATTGATCCCCTCGGTTTTTTTTACTATATCGGTTAAGGTGCCTAAAAAAATGCTTTGTCCTGGTTGAGAACAGTTATGAATAATCGCGATTTTTTCTTGGGGCGATCGCCCTGCTTCGATAAGATAAGCAATTATCTTAGGAAGAGCAATCGTTCCCATCAAAATAACCAAGGTATCTATTAAAGCTAGGGCTTGCCAATTTAGTTTCTCTGGTTGATGAGCACTTAGGGTAACAAAACAGCTACTGGCATCCTTATCAGTAAGAGGAATTCCTGCAACCAGTGGAGCAGCTAAAACTGAGGAGATGCCAGGTACGAACTCAAACTGACAATTAGCAGCTTTTAAAGCCTTCACTTCTTCGGCGGCACGTCCAAAAACTAGCGGATCTCCACTTTTAAGCCTGACAACTATTTTGCCTTGCTGAGAGTGAGTAACTAATAAATGATTGATTTCTGATTGAGGAGTACTAATCTTGCCGCCCCTTTTGCCCACAAATATTTTTATACTGTGACTGGGCGCTAAACTTAATAAATCTGAGTTTACTAGAGCATCGTAAACGATTACATCTGCTTGAGATAGTAACTCCTTAGCTCTAAGAGTAAGATAAGCTAGCTCACCGACCCCAGCCCCTACTAAATAAACTTTGCCTTGTTTACTCATTAACTATGTCTAATTTTGTTGCGATCGCTAGTTTAATTTTTGGCATTTCAACTCTGTCTGGAACAGCACAGGAAATCAAAGTAGATGAATTAAACCAGAAACAGTTATTAGTTCGTAAAAGTTCTGGCTGCGCTCAGGATCTCGGTTCCCTATCCAACTCATTACTTGATAATCTACCAGACTACGGAAACAGAATTATCCAAAGGACTCAAACCGCCCATCGCAGTCTCGACATTAACAATTACATCGTTGTTGCAGGACAACGAGAACAACAAGATTTAGATTTACCGCAATTTCAATACAACCAAGTTCAAAACAAAAACGTCAAACAAGTTTTTTTCACTACTTTAGAACGGCAATACCAGGGAGAGAAAGTAAGAGAAAGAGAAACCTATCACTGGTTATTCTTAACGGTGGTTAACGATCAATGGCGAATGGTAACGATGTTTTCTAGATTTGGATCCGCCAATTCAATTAATATTCCTTCGCCCCCACAGGATTCGAGTCAAGGAATTATTGGACAAGCTGTAAAGTTATGGCTAAGAGACTGTAATGCATCTTCTTCTTGAATCGATTTTAATTTACTAAAATTGATTGGTTCAGCTTAAAATCTCTGACAGTAAGAATCGTAGCCTAGTTTAACAATCTCAAGAAGCCTCTCAAAACTAGCAAATCTTCTTACATTAGAAACTATATCTTTTGAGTAGAACAGCAAATAAATTATAATTACTTAATAATTAGTATTAAAAGCGTAAACCTCTTCTTTATTTGTTGAGAATTTTATAGTCTTGTTAAACCTAATTGCAACCTTTGTCCTGATCGCTAAATCTGATCGACAAATGAAGATCCGAAGCTCTTAGTCGAGGAACTTGATTCTTCCCTTGGTGATGTGGTCAATAGCATCATTACCAGTGCAAAATAAGAGACTTCCACCCTGTCTTTAAATTCTCTACCTCCAAGTTGAGAAAACTAGACTAAACCCTGAGTGCATTTTTGCAAAATAGTTGTGAGAATAAGTACCTAGGGTGATAACCGTTAAAATCTTAGTAAGTAATTGTAAATCGTAAAGTATATGAAAGACCTCACTCGTTACCGTAATATAGGCATCTTCGCTCACGTGGATGCAGGAAAAACCACTACGACCGAAAGAATCCTTAAACTTACTGGAAAAAGCCACAAAATTGGTGAGGTTCATGATGGAGAAGCGACAACTGACTTCATGGATCAGGAAAAAGAGCGTGGTATTACAATTCAGTCTGCGGCAACTAGTTGCTTCTGGAAAGACCATCAGTTAAATATCATCGATACTCCTGGTCACGTTGATTTCACCATTGAAGTTTATCGTTCTCTCAAAGTTCTAGACGGCGGTGTTGGTGTCTTCTGCGGTTCTGGTGGGGTTGAGCCTCAATCCGAGACTAACTGGCGTTATGCAAATGACTCAGGTGTTGCTCGTATTATCTATGTTAATAAGTTAGATCGTACTGGAGCTGACTACTACAGCGTAGTTAAGCAAGTTAACGAAATTTTGGCAGCCACCCCATTGGTAATGGTTTTACCAATCGGAATCGAGAATGACTTCGTAGGGGTAGTTGATCTTTTAACCGAAAAAGCTTGGGTATGGGATGACTCTGGTGAGCCCGACAAGTACGAAATTCTTGATGTTCCTGCGGACATGGTTGATGATGTCGCAATGTACCGCGAACAACTCATCGAAACTGCTGTTGAGCAAGACGATGAAATCATGGAAAAATACCTTGAAGGAGAAGAAGTTTCTATCGATGAGATTAAAGCTTGTATCCGCAAAGGAACTCGTGAACTAGCTTTCTTCCCTACCTATTGTGGTTCTTCTTTCAAAAACAAAGGAGTTCAGTTAGTTCTCGATGCGGTTATCGATTACTTACCGAATCCTACTGAAGTTAAACCACAACCAGAAGTTGACCTTGATGGCAATGAAACTGGTGAATATGCAATTGTTGACGCGGAAAGACCTTTCCGTGCGCTAGCTTTCAAAATCATGGACGATCGCTATGGTGCTTTGACTTTTACCAGAATTTATTCTGGAACTCTAAATAAAGGGGAATCTGTTCTCAACACTTTCACTGGCAAAAAAGAACGAGTTGGTCGCATGGTTGAAATGCATGCGGACTCTCGCGAAGAGATTGATTCGGCACAAGCTGGCGATATCATTGCCATTGTTGGTCTGAAAAACGTGCAAACTGGGCATACACTTTGTGATCCTGATCAGCCTGCAACTCTTGAGCCAATGGTCTTCCCTGACCCTGTAATCTCGATCGCAGTAACACCAATGAATAAAGGTGCTTCTGAAAAAATGGGGATTGCTTTGAGCAAGATGGTACAAGAAGATCCTTCTTTCTATGTGGAAACTGACTTTGAGAGCGGTGAAACCATTATCAAAGGAATGGGTGAGCTTCACTTAGATATTAAAGTGGATATTCTTAAACGTACTCATGGCGTTGAAGTTGAAGTTGGGAAGCCTCAAGTTGCTTATCGTGAGTCCATCACGAAAGTAACTAATGACAGCTATACCCACAAGAAACAATCTGGTGGTTCTGGTCAGTTCGGGAGAATCGACTACATCATCGAGCCTGGTGAACCAGGAACTGGTTTCCAGTTTGAATCCAAGGTAACTGGTGGTAATGTTCCTCGTGAATTCTGGCCTGCGGTTCAAAAAGGATTTGAGCAGAGTATTGTCAAAGGTGTATTGGCAGGATTCCCTTGCGTCGATTTAAAAATCACCCTTAAAGATGGTGCTTTCCACCCTGTTGACTCTAGTGCGATCGCTTTTGAAATTGCAGCTAGAGCAGGTTATCGTCAAACTCTACCTAAAGCAGGGCCTCAATTACTTGAACCAATCATGAATGTAGATGTGTTCACTCCTGACGACCACATGGGAGATGTTATCGGCGATCTTAACCGTCGTCGTGGCATGATTAAGTCTCAAAACAGCAATCCCATGGGAGTTCGGATTAAAGCTGATGTTCCTTTGAGTGAAATGTTTGGCTACATCGGCGATCTCCGTACTATGACTTCTGGTCGTGGACAGTTCTCGATGGAATTTGATCACTATGCACCATGTCCTAAGAATGTTGCAGAAGATGTAATCAAAGAAGTTAAAGAAAGAGAGTTGGCTGCTGCGAAATAAGTTTTCTTGATCGCAACTCTTATTTGATTGCAGTCAAAAGACAATTTCAATTCTTTTAAATTTCAATTCTTTTAAATGATTCTGGAGGTAATTAAATTTACCTCCAGTTTTTTTGCTAATTTTTGATGATCAATTAAGAGCCATTAACTTTTTAAGATCCGCAAAATTTGCTACTGGCTCTAGACAAGAACTGAGATTACAAACGATTGCCAAAGAATCTTGAGGCAATTGATCATTTATTTGCAAGACAGTAGTTGGAAGATAGTCGTTAAGCAACTGGTCTAGTTCTTCTGACTTACTCTTAACCACATTGCCATGCAGCAGCCAGTCTAGAGCAACAAATAAGCTGGGACAGGCTTGGGGAGAATTATGCATGATCCCCGCAAAGGCTTTTAAACCTGTTTCTGCGCGATCGCAATATGTAGAATTATCGGTTAACAACGATAGCTTAATCAGATTTGTCAAAGCAGTACCATTAGCAGAAGGGGTTGCATTATCTAAATAAGAACGCTCTTGAACTAATAGATTTTTTTGGTCTTTGGTCGCTGTATTGTAGTAGCCACCATCAGCATCGTTCCAAAAAAGAAGATCAAATTCTGTTTGCATTTCCAAAGCCCGCTCTAACCATTGAGGCTCTAACGGTAAAATTGCATGCAAATCTAGTAACGCTTTAATGAAAAGTGCATAGTCTTCTGACTGTGCCAACACAGCTAAATTACCATCATAGTTAAGCCGAAATAAACTACCTTCTCTTCTTTGCTGTTCCCAAATAAAATTGGCTGCTTCTACGGCTAGATCCCGATATTTCTCGACTTTAAAAACTCCGTAAGCCCTTGCTAAACCAGAGACCATCAAACTATTCCAAGCAAGAATCATTTTAGTGTCAGTAACTGGAGGAATTCTACCTGACCATTCTGTTCGTTTAGCTACTTGGTTATTGATGACAGGAGCAAAATAGGTGATTTCTGAGGGAGTATTACCATAGCGAACCGCAAACAATCGATCCAAAACCAATCGCAAATCGTCACTAATCTCTTGATCGCGGTACTTTTGAAAAACATTATTGCCTTCAAAATTCCCTTGAGGGGTAATCGTAAATTCTGCTTGTAGCTGGGCTAATTCGGCTGAAGATAAAAGTTTTTCTAGTTCTGAGTAACTCCAAACATAAAAAGCACCTTCTTCTGGCTCTTGCTCCTCTGCGGTTAGAAAACTATCAGCATCTTGAGCAGCATAAAAGTATCCTTGAGGAGATCTCATTTCTCGGCTCAACCAGTCCACCGTATCGGCGATCGCAATTTCAAAAGCTGGTTGCCTGGCTCCTGCACTCCATAAGTTCGCCAAATATTCCATAATTTGACCATTGTCATAGAGCATTTTTTCGAAGTGAGGAACTGTCCAATTTGCATCTACTGTGTAGCGATGAAATCCACCACCAACATGATCGTAAATACCCCCCAAAGCGATATTAAGACCCCTTTGTTTGACTAATTGATCTGAGTCGTAATTTAGCTGCTCTTGCCATCTTCTACCTTGAAGCGCCATCCCAGCATAGGCAATCATCGGAAAAGCAGGTCGACTAGGCTCGCTAATGCTAATCACTCCCGTATTTTGATTCAAACCATTAATTAAGAGCGGCTCATTAAGCGGGTTTTTCTCAGTAACACTAAGTTCTACCGCCTTAATTAAATTACTGGTAATTTCAACCGTAAACTCTTGCAATTTGCTTTTTTCTTCGTGATAGAAACGATTAATAGATCTCAAAATATCAGCAAATCCAGGTCGACCATATTTAGGTTCTACAGGAAAATAAGTTCCACCATAAAAAGGCACCAAATCATCTGGAGTCAGGAAAATATTTAAAGGCCATCCTCCTTGACCAATCATCATTTGCAGAGCCTGCATGTAAATACTATCTAGATCTGGTCGCTCTTCTCGGTCTAACTTAATCGGCACAAAATTTTCATTGATATATTCAGCGATCGCCAAATCACTAAATGCCTCTCCCTCCATAACGGTGCACCAATGACAGCTTGAGTAACCAATCGAAAGAAAGATGGGCTTATCTTCTCGTTTTGCTATAGCTAGTGCTTCATCACCCCAATACCACCAGTCAATCGGATTATTTACATGTTTGCGAAGATACAGACTTCTAGAGTTGACTAGATGATTTGCCATGTGAATGATTTAGCAATTCTTAATTTAGAAGCATTCTATCAAGATTTGTCAATCGATCTGATCAAATCTAAGCGGTCTCAATTCCTTGAATTGAACTGTGAGAACGAGTCGCCTGGTAAAATCAAGTTGTAGTTTTTTGCTCTGTTTTTTTTGATCCGAGAATAGACAGTCAGAGGTCAAATAAAAACTTTTCTTAAATTTATAATTCGGTCATTATTACTTTCGAGAGGATATTCAGTAATTTAATTAAATGCGCGATCATAAAGATGTTGATGCTATTTTGGACAAAGCAGTTTCGCTGCAAGACATTACTGAGGCAGAGGCACTGTGCCTACTCAGTCAAAAATCTTCTCAAGCGATCGCAAAAATCAAAACAACGGCAAATTATTTAAGACAAAAACAAAGTGGCGAAACCGTAAGCTACATTATCAATCGGAATATCAACTTCACCAACATTTGCGAACAACATTGCAGTTTTTGCGCCTTTCGCAGAGATGCCAATACAGAAGGTGCATTCTGGCTAACAACAGAGCAAATTTTAGCGAAGACAGCAGCAGCGGTAGAATTGGGTGCGACCGAAATCTGCATGCAAGGAGGTCTCCATCCTGAAGCTAAGAAAGACGGAACTTCGCTAAACTACTACCGAGATTTAATCAAAACCATCAAGCAAAATTTCCCGCAGATCCATTTTCACGGATTTTCTCCCCAAGAAATTCAGTTTATTGCCAGAGAAGATAACCTTAGTTACGCCGAAGTAATTACCTCACTCCTAGAAGTTGGGCTCGGATCAATGCCAGGAACAGCCGCAGAAATTCTCGACGATCAGATTAGAAATATTATCTGTCCTGAAAAAATCAACACCGACACCTGGCTAGAAATTATTGGCATAGCCCATCAGTTGGGAGTTCCCACGACTAGTACAATGCTATCTGGACACATCGAAACTTCCGCACAGCAAATTGCTCATCTAGGTAAACTCAAGCATCTACAACAGCAAGCAATTCAGAACAACTATAAAGGAAGAATTACGGAGTTTATTATTCTTCCTTTCGTCGGGGAAACCGCACCAGAACCGATTCGCCGCAGAGTAAAAAGAGATCAACCGCTAGTCGCCGAAACTCTTTTGTTAACTGCCGTCGCCAGAATATTTTTGGGTCACGTCATCACTAATCATCAACCTAGTTGGGTAAAGTTAGGATTGTCTACTGCTCAAGAGGCCCTCAATTGGGGCTGTAATGATTTGGGCGGAACATTGATGGAAGAGCATATTACAACTATGGCAGGGGCAAAAGGAGGAACCTGCTTGAGTGCAGAAAAGATCAAGGCTACAATTTCAGATTTACAACGTCCTTACAGACAGCGAACCACTTTGTACGCAAATGCAAATGCTACTTAATTTTTTGAGTTTACTTCAGCGATTAACAGAAAAAAATATTCTGACAGTATTTCGTCTAAACAAACTCATATTGATGAGAGTTTATGATCAACTGAGCGTAAATCATAAAGTTCGTTTAGAATTGACAAGATAATCATTGATAAATTACTTTCATGAGAATTTTAGTCACTGGAGGGGCGGGGTTTCTCGGTTCTCACTTGATAGACCGCTTAATGACGGAAGGTAATGAGGTGCTATGTTTAGACAACTTTTATACCGGTCATAAAAGGAATATTTTAAAGTGGATAGGAAATCCCTATTTCGAGCTCATTAGGCACGATATTACTGAGCCAATTCGGCTAGAGGCAGACCAAATTTATCATTTAGCTTGCCCAGCTTCTCCAGTTCATTATCAATTTAATCCAGTTAAAACTATCAAAACTAACGTGATGGGTACGCTCAACATGTTAGGACTCGCAAAAAGAGTGAAAGCTAGATTTTTGCTTGCTTCTACTTCCGAGGTATATGGAGATCCAGATGTCCATCCTCAACCAGAGGAGTATAGAGGCAATGTCAATTGTATTGGCTTAAGAAGTTGTTATGATGAGGGGAAAAGAGTCGCGGAAACGCTTGCTTTTGACTATCACCGTCAAAATAACGTTGATATAAGGGTGATGCGTATTTTTAACACCTATGGTCCTCGAATGCTCAAAAATGATGGTCGAGTTGTAAGTAACTTTATTATTCAAGCGTTAGAAGGTGAACCGCTCACTGTCTATGGAGATGGCTCTCAGACTAGGAGTTTTTGTTACGCATCGGATTTAATTAAGGGGATGATTCTTCTGATGAATGGCGATCATGTAGGTCCAATAAATATAGGTAACCCAGGAGAATATACGATTTTGGAGCTAGCCCAAACTATCCAAAAAATGATTAATCCTAATGCGGAAGTTTCATTTAAGCCTTTGCCTGATGATGATCCAAAGCAAAGACAACCTGATATTTCTCGGGCTCAAAATCTGTTAGGTTGGGAACCGACAATTTCTTTGGAAGAAGGATTGAAGCTAACGATCGCTGATTTTCGTGAACGATATCAAGCACAGACTTAAATTTAGCTAGTTATTTTGAGTTTTTAACTAACTCCAATTGAGTAGTCAGAATGGATCGGTTTAGATATTCCAAGAAAGTAGATGTACCTATAGCATCTAAAATAAATATTTTAATTTAATAGTTAATGGAGCTAATATTATGCGCGTTTGCGTTATAGGAACTGGATATGTAGGTTTGGTTACAGGAGTTTGTTTATCTCATATCGGTCACGAGGTAATTTGCATAGACAACAATGAAGAAAAAGTCAAGTTGATGCAATCTGGTCAGTCGCCCATTTACGAACCAGGTCTCTCAGAGCTAATGCAATCATCAGCAGCTTCTGGGAAATTAACCTTTAGTACCGATTTAGCGAAGGGCGTACAGCATGGAGAAATTCTCTTTATTGCAGTAGGAACACCTCCTCTGCCAACTGGAGAGAGTGACACCAGATATGTGGAAGCTGTGGCAAAAGGAATCGGCAACAATTTATCTAGTGATTACAAGGTTATTGTTAATAAATCAACAGTTCCTATTGGTTCTGGGGATTGGGTAAGAATGATTGTCCTTGATGGAGCATCAGAGGGATCAGATAGTACGCCCGATATTAGTTTTGATGTTGTTAGTAATCCTGAGTTTTTAAGAGAAGGTTCTGCTGTATTTGATACGTTCAATCCTGATCGGATTGTTCTTGGAGGCAATAGTGATAAGGCATTAGCAATGATGTCGGAACTTTACCAGCCCATCGTCAAGCGAGAATGTGCAGAAGATAAGAGCCTACCACCTGTCCCTCTAGTTTTGACTGATTTAAGCTCAGCAGAGATGATTAAGTATGCTGCCAATTCTTTTCTTGCCACCAAAATTAGTTTCATCAATGAAGTTGCTAACATCTGCGATCGCGTCGGAGCCGATGTTGTCCAAGTAGCCAAAGGAATTGGCTTGGATTCGAGGATTGGTAGTAAATTCTTAAGTGCAGGAATTGGCTGGGGTGGTTCTTGCTTCCCTAAAGATGTTTCGGCATTAGTCCATACCGCTGACGACTACGGCTACAATGCAGAATTACTTAAAGCTGCGGTCAGTGTGAATCGTCATCAGCGTTCTATCGCTCTAGAAAAATTACAAACTGAACTCAAAATTCTCAAAGGAAAAACTGTTGGCTTATTAGGTCTGACCTTTAAACCAGATACAGATGATATGAGAGATGCACCTGCGATAACTTTGATTGAAGAATTAAACCGCTTAGGCGCTAGAGTAAAAGCTTACGATCCAATTCTCTCTCAATCAGGTTCAAGCCATGGCTTGTCTGGAGTGATGATTGAAGCCGATGCCGAAATGCTAGCAGATGATTGTGATGCAATGGTTTTGGTTACTGACTGGCAAGAATTTCTCAAGCTAGATTTTCAAAAAATGCACCAATTAATGACCAACCCTTTGATAATAGATGGACGAAACTTCTTAGATCGTTCTAATCTAGAGTCATTAGGATTCCGATATATTGGAATTGGTCATTAAGTCAGCAGTAGATTCCATAATATCAAATCAAAATTCTGACTCCGAAAACTAATCTAGTTGAGAGGTTAACGGTATAGAGAAGGTGAATCCGAACTTCCACCTTCTCTATAAAGCGATTCATTTTGATATTTGAGCAATAGTAGTTGAAATAACCAAGTTTAATAATGCTGACTCAAATGAGTAAACATTATTAAACGTGGTGATCAGACTTGAGCGAAGAGCCTTTCCTAATGGGAAAAGCTCAAATCAAAGTCTTGCGGATTATGGTAAATCATTGCGAGCTATCTTGTAATATATTTGATTTTTTAGAACAATTTTATTAATTATGCTATTCGGGACAATCTTAAAGTGGATTTTTGATCGTGTTGCCGCAGTAACTGCCTTAGTAATCCTATCACCCTTCATTTTGGGAGTAGCTATTTTAGTTCGAGTCAAAATAGGCAGTCCAATATTTTTCACCCAGGCGCGCCCAGGAAAGAATGGACGCATATTCAATTTTTATAAATTTCGCACAATGACTGATGCGAAAGACAAAGAGGGTCAACTACTACCAGATGAAGATCGTCTCCTTCCCTTTGGTGAATGGCTACGTAGCTCAAGCCTAGACGAACTTCCCCAATTATTGAATGTAGCAAAGGGTGATATGAGCTTCATTGGTCCCCGCCCCTTGATGGTTAGATACCTAAAACTATATAGTCCCCAGCAAGCGCGTCGTCATGAGGTTTTGCCAGGAATAACTGGATTAGCACAAATTAATGGCCGCAATAATATTTCTTGGGAAGATAAATTTGAATTCGACGTCAAATATATAGACAACTGGAGTTTATGGCTAGATTTCAAAATTCTTCTTTTGACAGTTTGGAAGGTTATCAAAAAAGATGGCATTAGCAAGGAAGGTTTTGCCACAGCAGAAGAATTTAAAGGAAATTATAAATAGCAACAGTTGATTGTTTGTCGCAAAAACCATGAGTTCCCATTGAAAAGTGGCAGATATTTAAGGGTTAGATATCTCTTAGCGGCACTAAGTAGTTTAGAACTTTCCCACAACTACTACTCCAAACTTAGTTGATTCAGCAGAGATAAGTTGCGATCAAAATTGCGATTGTTCACTGGCACTTATAACCAACAATTATCTAAATCTGTTTGGATGCTATTTCTATTCATCTTGTGGAAAAGAAACTTCCTTCTTGCTTCCAAGCAACTCACATAGCGTAAAATGGTAGCTAAAGTGATAAAACTTCACTTAATTTTATTATCCATTAATACCAATAAATATCCACAATGTTAAAAATATTTTTAACGATATGCTTAGTCTGCATGACGACCCTTATTTCCAGTTGTTCGGCTGGAGTAAGTGGTCTACAAAGCTACGTTAATACAGCACAAGGATATGAGTTCTTATATCCCAATGGTTGGTTACCTGTAACCGTCAAAAATGCATCGGCTGGAGTTGACCTAGTGTATCGAGATTTAGTGGAGAGAAGCGAAAACTTGAGCGTCATTATCAGCGACGTACCAAAAGACATTAAGTTAGAAGATTTAGGCTCTCCTACTGATGTTGGCTATCGTTTCTTGAAGGCTGTCAACAAAAAGCCAGAAAACCAGAAAGAAACAGATTTTATTTCTGCGGAAGCTAGAGAAGGCAAAGATAAAAAGTACTATATTCTTGAGTATGAAGTAGAGTCACCAGAAGAGCCTACCCGCCACAATATTGCTAGCGTTGCAGTTAGTAGAGGTAAGCTATTTACTTTTAACCTTTCTACTACAGAAAGACGTTGGTCAAACGTAAAAGATACTTTTGAGATAGCAGCGAAATCTTTTACGGTTAGATAATCACGATTAAATAATTATCATGGGGAATTAATCTTCCCTTTGCTAGAAAATTTTTATCAAGAGCATATTGCTCGCAAACTTAATTAAGATCAAGCCCTGCCCTACTTGCAGGAAAAACCATTTATTCCCATTTAGAGTCAATGTCTGCAAGCTTGCCCTCATTCATTTTGGCTTCTGCCTCTCCTGCGCGACGTCGCCTATTGGAAATAGCAGGTATTTATCCCACAATTTGCAAAAGTGATTTTGATGAATCTTCCGTGCAAATAGAAGATCCAGTTGAGTTGGTTAACACATTAGCAATCAATAAAGCTAAGGTTGTTAAAAATTCTTACCTCAATCATCATGCTGTGATTTTGGGTTGTGATTCTGTTTTAAGTTTTGCAAAGAAAATTTATGGCAAACCAGAATCGCCAGATGTTGCGATCGCTAGATGGCAGTCAATGAGAGGACAAGTCGGGCTACTTTATACAGGTCATAGCCTTATCGATGTAGCTAACGACAAAACCATAACTCGTTGTGCCATAACTAAGGTTTATTTTGCCAATATTAGCGATCGCACAATTAGAGAATATGTGGCAACCCAAGAACCACTAAATTGTGCAGGCAGCTTTGCCCTTGAAGGGAAAGGCAGCTTTTTTATTGACAAAATTGAAGGTTGCCATAGCAATGTAATTGGCTTAAGCATGCCTTTACTAGCAGTTATGCTCAATGAGCTAGGTTACAGCGTTACCGATTTTTGGACACAGACCCAAATTTCATCAACCAATTAAAGCAGAACCAACTAAAGCAGAACAAAATAAAGCAAAACAAGTTGTAAATTCTCCTCAATGCAGTCCACCTAACTTTAACGACAAGCTACTACTGCCAGTGAATTTGACTCAAAATATAGCGCAAGCGGTCATAATCATCCCGAAGAAGAGTGCTTAGGGTTCTGCCAACCTTAACCAACCACTCTCGATTTGCTTGCCTAAGCCGATAAACTTCCCTAATCGAAGCAGCAGCCAAAGACTCGACAGGAATATCCTTAACTTGCAGCAAGGTTCTTAGAAAATCCAACTCTGTGGTGAAATTAATTACTTCTTCTGCCGAGCAACGATAAACCCCTTGATGAATTTGCGGCGGTCTCGGCGGCAAATACTGATAAATCTTTGTCTCATCGCTAAAACCATCGGTTTTATTATTGGAGGCTAACTCGTAGCCAACAATAGCAGCTTTAAATTCAGTCTTGAGCATCGCAAAAATTTGTGGTTGCTGCTCTCTTAGTTCTTCCAAAGACAAGCCCAAAGCTCTAGCCCGATGCACAGAATCGATAGGAGAAGTAGTCACATAGGTTACTACTGCAAAAATTTTGTTGCCTGACTCTTCATCAAAAGATTTTACCCAACTTCCAAATGGAGGCATTGAGGGGAATTTTAAATCCTCAGGCTCTAGACACTGTGCAGTGTAATGAGTAGTAGCCGTTTCAATAACCTCTCCAATATGGCTATCTTGGCGATCAGTATTTTTAAATTGAGGTAGAGGTAGTCTCATAAAAAATAATCTATACGAACGACTCGGACAGCTTCAGACAAGAAATTGCCATTCTTACTAAAACAAGAATAATCACCGTTTAGCTTTCATTATTAAGTTAAATCTAGAGCTAAGATAGCCTATTTTACCGTCACTAGACATGAGTAAGAGCTTCATAATTGCGTCAGCTTTTCAAGCATCATTCCCCTTGACTCGTGTGGGTAGACAAAAAAAACCACAATACAATAAGCAAGCTATTTTTTCTTACTCTTGATGGGATTAACTGCCTCTAGTTCTGAGAGCCGAAAAGTTACCAATTTATCCCAATTGCCACCCTCAAATAAAACTGCTACTCTGCCATCATCAATACGTTGGACAAGACCTTGAAAATCATAGTAAATATCTTCAGTATTCGTTACCTTAACGATCGAACCAGGAAAAATAATCATAAACTTAGATGCTAACTAGATAGTACTACCTGTTCGATCATACCTTGTCCGATCATAAAATCACCTCTTCGACAACCTTGGTTTTTTAATCTATTTGGGTAAATTCTTTGCAGGTAATAAGTATTTCTTGTAACTTTGAGCTAAATTTATCATAACTACTTTCAATTCAACTTAATCAACCCAGATCCAACTGTAGTTTTCATCCATGAGAGTATTAGTGCTTGCTTGGGAATTCCCTCCCCGTTTGATAGGTGGAATAGCTCGTCATGTTGCCGAGCTATATCCAGAAATTGTGAAGCTCGATCACGAAATTCACTTACTTACAGTTGAGTTCAAAGATGCACCTCAATACGAGATAGTTGAAGGGATTCATCTTTATCGTCTTCCCGTTGCCGAGAATCAAGATTTTTTCCAGTGGGTTGCCAACATGAATCAGATTATGCAGCAGCATGGGGAAAAACTATTTCAACAACTTAAATTCAATCTCATTCATGCTCATGATTGGTTAGTAGGAGATGCAGCGATCGCTCTTAAACATCAATTTAAAACTCCTTTAGTGTCAACTATTCACGCCACCGAAAATGGACGAAATAATGGGATTCATAAGGGCGGTCAAAAGTATATTGATAGAAAGGAGAAAAATCTGGTTCACAACTCTTGGCGAGTAATTGTCTGTAGCCAATATATGCGATACGAAGTAGAGAGGGCACTACATTCTCCTTGGAATAAAATTGACGTTGTCTATAACGGGATTCGTCCTGAGAAAAAAAACCACGCAGCAGGTTTCGACCGTCGAGAATTTCGTCGTCGTTTTGCCCATGATGATGAATTTATTATTTACTATGTGGGACGCATAGCCTATGAAAAAGGAATTTTTGTGTTATTAAATGCAGCACCCAAAATTTTGGAGGCTTTATCGGGCAAGGCTAAGTTTGTCGTTATTGGTGGAGGCAATACAGAGAGCCTTAAGCAACAAGCCAAAAATCTAGGGATTTGGAACCAATGCTACTTTACTGGTTTTATGGCAGATCAAGATTTAGATAAGTTTCAAACAATCGCTGACTGCGCAGTTTTTCCCAGTCTTTATGAGCCGTTTGGAATTGTTGCGCTAGAAAGTTTTGCAGCTCGCGTCCCTGTAGTTGTTTCCGATGCTGGTGGTCTGGCAGAGGTTGTTCAACATCAAAAAACAGGAATTGTAACCTATGCCAATAATCCTGAATCTTTAGCTTGGGGAGTATTAGCAGTGCTGCAAGACCCTGATCGAGCAAAAAGATTGGTCGAGAATGCCTATGAGTCTCTGGCTAATCATTTTAGCTGGTCTAGCCTGGCACAACAGACCGAAGCCATTTATGGCAGGGTCATTAGAGAGCGTTCTGTAGTGAAATGGTAGTAAGAGGAACAAAACATTTTGATTAATTGCACCTTAATTGTGGTTCAGCTAGTCGAGTTAGATCTAATTGATCTAGCTTTATCTCTTGGTTTAATTGGAATCGCAATTATTATTTCTCTGTGGCAAAGACTTAAGTTAGAGAATCAGGTTTTACTTAGTGCTGGTCGAACCCTTCTGCAACTTTTAGTTATTGGTTATGTATTAGACATAGTTTTTGCTCTGGATAATTGGTTAGCTGTGCTGGGAATTATTGCAGTTATGATTTCGATCGCTGCGGTAGTTGCCAAAAACCGAATTGATAACAACCTCCCCAATTTATTACCAATTGTCTGGCTATCTATCTTTGCTAGTGTGGCAATTACCTTGTCTTATGTTATTTTCATAATCGTTCAACCACCTAATTGGTATACACCACAGTATTTAATACCTCTGGCGGGAATGCTAATGGGAAATGCGATGACTGGTGCTTCTTTAGCAGGCGATCGCTTAGTAAGCTCCATCAAGCAAAATCATTTAGAGATCGAAACTAATTTATCTTTGGGCGCAACCCCAAAACAGGCTATTTTTAGCTACCAGAAAGCAGCTATTTTTATCGGTTTAATGCCGATTTTGAACAATATGCTCGTGGTTGGTCTAGTTAGCTTTCCCGGAATGTTTACAGGTCAAGTTTTGGCAGGAGCAACTCCTTTAAACGCAGCTTCCTATCAAATTATGATTCTCTTTGCGATCGTTCTTACTAACTTAATTGTTACTGTTTTAGTGACTGAGGGAGTTTACCGTCGCTTTTTTAATGAGAGCTACCAACTGACGCTATAAATACTCTTTGTGCCAATTCCACCAAGGAATTCAGCAAGACTAAGACTTACTAACAAAAATCTAGCAAAAATACTTTCTCAATTTAACTGAACGAGCTAAAGATCTCTGCAAGAAAAATGTCTTCAAAGTAAATTGAAGACAAATAACACACACACTCAGACTAGTCTTAAGAACTTTCAGTTTAAAGACACTGAAACACCACAACTGAAGATTATGTGCTTTACGTTTGGAGAATCTCTTACTGGTCAAACTTTCTAGTAACTATTGTAATTTATTCAGTTCCTTTTCCGCTATATTTCAAGAATAGAGAAAGTGAACTTCTCTATTGCGATTACTGCCTTAATCTAAATTGAGTCAATATTGCCGATCTTTATACCTATCCATCTTCTAAGCACCACGAGATGAGATAAAATACATTACGCTTAAATCTTCTTATCCAGGCAATTATGGGCAATACATTTGGACAAATTTTTCGAATTACAACTTTCGGCGAATCTCATGGTGGTGGCGTGGGCGTAGTTATTGATGGTTGTCCACCCAAATTAGAGATCACCGAAGCGGAAATTCAAGTCGATCTTGATCGCAGACGTCCAGGACAAAGTAAGAT
Source organism: uncultured Xenococcaceae cyanobacterium (assembly GCA_937996665.1). Lineage (GTDB taxonomy): Bacteria > Cyanobacteriota > Cyanobacteriia > Cyanobacteriales > Xenococcaceae > Hyella. The sequence continues at coordinate 35,910 of CALKUU010000322.1, forward strand.
TACGACTCCCAGAAAAGAAACTGACACTTGTGAGATTATCTCAGGTGTATTTGCAGGACAAACCATTGGCACCCCGATCGCAATTCTAGTCAGAAATAAGGATGCAAGATCTCAAGACTATAACGAGATGGAGCAAAAATACCGCCCTTCTCATGCAGATGCTACCTATGATGCCAAGTATGGAATTCGTAACTGGCAAGGAGGCGGAAGATCTTCAGCTAGAGAAACTATTGGTAGAGTCGCCGCAGGAGCGATCGCAAAAAAAATTCTCCACCAATATAACGGGGTAGAAGTAGTTGCCTACGTAAAGCGCATCAAAGATTTAGAAGCAGTTGTTGACCATCAGACCGTAACCTTAGAGCAAGTCGAAAGCAATATTGTGCGTTGCCCAGATGCCGATTGCGCCGAGAGAATGATCGATCTGATTGATAATATTCGCAAGGAAAAAGATTCCTTGGGTGGAGTTGT
>CALKUU010000323.1 GCA_937996665.1 uncultured Xenococcaceae cyanobacterium
ATTTTTTAAGATGTTGGCATTAAACGTACGGTGAGCCCTGTGTCTATGTATTGATAAATCGGAGCCTCTTGAGGGATCGTAATGGTAGAAAAACGTACTTTGTTCTGCAAAGTCTAGTAGCGCTCGATGAGTTATTTCAGACCTTCTTCCCATACTTGTTAAATCGATGGGGCGAGAGTCGAAACTACGACTTGATTCAGGATGAAATTTTAGGGTGTCTACGCCTGGAGCCAGATATTCACAAGGTCGACCAATATGCCTTTCCATATCTCGAACAATCTGATTATGTCCGAAGAAAACAAAATCAAAATTACTCAGAAAAGATAGATGGTTTTTATACCTTTCCAATTCTGTTTGCCAAAGTTCGATGAGATAGCAAACTGTTACTTTACTTTTTTGGCGCCACTGGTTAACAAGATTAATGTTAATAACATTGTAAGGAAAATCTAAAATAATAAACAAGAGATCATACTCTTTTTCCAAATCTATTGCCTGATTTAAAGGTGGTTTAACACCGTTAAAAAAAGGAATATACTGGGCAGTTTTTTTTACTATTTTTTGCGTAATTACTTGCACCCCATTATTAGGGTTTAACTGAATTAAATCTACATCATCTATCTCAGAGATAATATCTTCAAACTCAAATAGACAAGAATTATAAACAAAATTGTTTTTTATTCTTGAGGACACAATGCCGATACGAGGTTGATTTTTAGTCATAATTGTTAATAGTATGAAGCTAGAATATTTCGTAAAAACTTTTTAGATAATTATGATTGAGATTTCTGATTTAACTTGAGATACAAAAATTTCGCTCTAAATTATTTTCCTCTGCTGTTTAGTCTTATCCTGTCTTGATTAAGATATTGTATCAAGGAAAATTGCACATTTATTAAAGTTTTCTATAAGATATTAAAATTATCAGTCTAACCTTAGAGTATTAATACGCTACAACTATATTGGTAAAGTTCTTCAAAAGTTTTTCTGATAAGTTGAGTTAATCTATTCACTTGAATAGCCAAAAATGTCTATGATAATTAGTGATTGATGATTATTAATACTTACTAATTAGATTATTCAATTAAGCCGATTTCTTGTAATCGTTGATTGAGAAATTCTCCTGAAGTTATGTCTTGAAAAAGCTTAGGGTTTTTATTATCAATACAAGAGGGTAAGCAGTCTAATCTCATCTGAGAAATTGGGTGCATAAAAAAGGGAATGGAATAGCGGGATGTTCCTAATAACTGCTGTGGAGGGTTGACGACTCTGTGAATTGTCGATTTTAGTTTTTTATTAGTTAAGCGTTCCAGCATATCTCCGACATTGACGACTATTTGACTAGGAAGAGCCGTTACAGGAATCCATTTTCCATCTTGGCGCAAAATTTGCAGACCTTCAGCGCTGGCTCCCATTAATAGAGTGATTAAATTTATATCGCCGTGAGCAGCGGCTCTAACCGCTCCATTTGAAAGTTCTTGGGAATTAGCAAGAGGAAAATAATGAATCGCTCTTAAAATACTATTACCCTGATTTACCTGATTATCGAAATAGTTCTCATCTAATTTTAAATGTAGAGCGATCGCTCTCAAAATTTGCAAGCCCGCAACCTCAAGAGTCTTAAAAGCCTCGATCATTACACTCTCAAACTCAGGAACTTCGTTAGGAAAAACATTGAGAGGATATTGAAGACGCAAACACTCTGCTTCAGAAAGAGCCTGTCCCACATGATAAAACTCTTTTAAATCGCCAATATCTCTGCCTTTGGCATGCTCTTTGCCTTTGGATGTATATCCTCGCTGTCCACCAAGATTTTTTAACTCATAGCGTAATTTTGTAGCTTCAGGAAGCGAAAAAAACTTTCTAACTGACTGGTAAAGTCTAGCTGTCAGCTCATCAGATAAACCATGATTTTTAATCGCAACAAAGCCAATATCCTGAAAAGTTTTACCTAAATCTTGCACAAATTTTTGTTTTTGCGCGTCATTCCCGTTAGTAAAATTTGCTAGGTCGAGGGATGGTATTTCATCGTATAGAATTTCATCATGCATAGGCTTTTTAGACTTGATCTTTAAAAAACTGATTTTGACCAGATAGCTCCATAATTTTGGCACAAATTCAATTTTTCGATTGTTTATTAATTTCAAAAATTTTCGATTTACATCATCGATAATAGCTACTGGCGAAATAGCAGCAAACTGGGGAATTAATGAGCAACCGCCTCTCAACCAAAACTTTTAAGCAATGAACAAAAAAAGGACAGGTTATAAACCCGTCCTCAACTAGTTATTCAAAGCTGCAAATAATTTTAGATAAAAATCGTCGATTTAAAATTCCATTTCTGCTGCTTGAACTCTTTCTACTTGCTTTTTCTTAATAACCAAAAGGATTTGAGCAATCATAATGCCACCAACAAAGATGAGCATTCCGCCAATACGAGCAGGGTTTTGTAAGACTACTTCTGCATCTTTTTGACCAAAACCACCTACGTTAGGATTATTGGTCAAGGCTTCTCCCGCAGCAACAGTTTGTCCTTCAGCAACAATTAGCTCAGGTCCAACAGGTATGTTGCTAACTACTGAATCATCACCAGTGTTGATAGTTACTGTATAACCACCAGCTTCGGGCTTATCAATTGAAGTAATCGTCCCAGCCTCAGTAGCTTTAAATTCGTTATTGTTACTTAATTCGCCAGTAGGATAAACCTGACCACGCCCACGGTTTGCACCCAAATGAACTTGATACTTACCGTAGTTGATACTTTTATCAGTTTTGGGATCGGGAGCTAGAACAGGAAAAGTAATTTCCTGATAGTTTTCTCCAGGTAGAGGTCCAACAATTACAACATTGCCTTCACCCTCCTTATACTCGGTAAAATAAAGTCCTTCTACTTCTTCCTTCATTTCTTCAGGAATTAGTTCTTGAGGAGCAATTTTAAAGCCTTCAGGAAGCATTAGAACCGCACCAACGTTCAATCCAACTTTAGAGCCGTCTGCACTTATTTGCTGGCTATCTAGGTCGTAAGGAACTTCCACTACTGCTTCGAATACACTGCCAGGTAATACAGATTGAGGAATTTCAATTTTCGAGGGTTTTTGAGCTAGGTGGCAGTTAGCACAGACAATACGTCCTGTAGCTTCTCTGGGAGTTTCAGGAGCAGTTTGTTGCGCCCAAAAAGGATAAGCAGAAGCTGCTTGAGGTAATGCTAGATCACTAGCAAAAAATATGGCAAAAGTGGCGATCGCAATAATAAAAGTTTTAGTAAAAACTTGCTTGGCTAATTGCCCTAGTGCAAAAGTTCTAGGTGTTCTCATCTCTTGTGTTAACAATTTCTAAACTATG
>CALKUU010000324.1 GCA_937996665.1 uncultured Xenococcaceae cyanobacterium
CAGAATGAACTATACAAACTTATGCTTTATTTCCAATAACAACTAAAACTTACTTTTTAGTCAGCAAAAAGGATTCTGACTCCCTCAACTGTCATAATTACATCAGCAGAAGTATATCCGCCTAGACCATCGCTAATACTATATTCGAAAGTATCGACAATGCTTTCCCCTAGTTTCAAAGAGTTAAATTGACCGTTGGGGTTATAAGTTAAAGAACCATCAAGATTGATTGTTACTAACGCCCCTGAGGGAAGAGTAATTTCATTGCCGACATTAATCTCTGATTGATTTACTAAAGCCACCTCTAAACCAAACCCTTCAGGATCAAGATCATTTGCCAGGACATTGTCAGTAAAACTAGTATTTGCATAGGTCACAAACTGATCTTGAACTGCCGCTGCTGCTGCTCTCTCTCCAGCTTCATCAATTTCGCGCATGATTTTTGCCTTAGCTGCTCTAGCAAAGTCATCAAACCCATCAGATAACTCGACAAAAGAGCCTTCGCCACCATGAACTAATTGCTCATAGTGAGCATCGACTTCATTTGCTAAATTTCTAGATGTTTGATTATTAATTGGTAAACCGTTAATTGTAATTCCCGCATTAACTGCTGCATCTCTAGATTCAACTAGAGGAGGACAAAAATGCTGATGTCCACACTCTCCACCATCATTTCCAGCTCCTGTATAAGGGGTATCATCAGAAACACCATCCCCAGAAACATCAAGCACCAAAGCTGCCCCTTGATATTGATTGTTTAACAGCATGTCTTTAGCAGTGTCAATTGCTAGCTTAATGTCAGTACCTCCACCTGTATCAGTAGTAGAACCATTAATCGTAATTCGGCGATTTGTTCTGGAGACACCACTAATAGCGGATTGAAAATTTTCTAAATTAGTAATACTATCGCTACTATCTTTTTCTAACTTAAACCAACCAATATCAGTAGTTTCTTGATCAGCCCAAAAAAGCATATTTACGGCTAATCCTTGAGGAAGTTTTTTTATTTCTGCTTGTACTTCTGGATCGGCAAAAGCAGCTTTATACCCTTCTATCTGTAAGTCAAATTCATTAGAGTCAACACTACTAGAAACATCAACAGCTAAAACGAGTTCTACTGTTACATTTTCTTCTGGACTGTTAACTTGAGCTTGAACATTATTTGTAGTGATTAAAGGACTTGCTGCAAATAAACCTAATAAAGCCAAAGAAGTTGGTTGTTTAATGTCAAAAAAGTTTTTCATAAGTTTTAAATATTATTGTTTAATAGAAATTACTGAAGCTGTTTATACTTCAATAGTAATACTTAAGTAATTAAAATGAGTTCAGCAAAATTACTGAATTTAAAAATAGTTTTTTTATTAAGAAAAAGATTTTATATAAAGGAATTGAAAAGCTATAAAGCTTCTATCAAGTCCAGCCATTTAACGCCGATTTAAATAAATTTCCGATAAAATATTTAGTATTTTTTCTTAGCGAATCCTAAACAGATAAAAAAATAGAGACCACGACTGATTAAACCAATCGGATCTCTATATAATTAATTCAATTTTTAGTTCGATCTGAAATTCAAGTTGAGCTGTATTTATCGCCTATAAACAAAAGCAACAAACCAACTTCAATAAATAACTTAGTTATAAGCATCAATCTCAATCTTGACTGGTTCTACACCCCAGATTTCTGAACAGTATTCACGAATAGTGCGATCGCTAGAAAACTTACCCATACGCGCAGAATTCAAAATCGACATTTCTGTCCACTTATCCTGATTCTTATAAGCTTCAGCTACTCGATCTTGGCAGTCAGCATAATCTTGGTAATCTGCTAACAACATATAAGGATCGTGATAAAGCAAAGAATCAACGATTGGCTTAAAGAGTTTTTCGTCCCCATGGCTAAAGTCACCCTTAGCAATACGACCAAGTACGCCCTGAAGTTCTGCACTGTTTTGGTAATACTCCATCGGGTCGTAGCCATCAGCTTTTTTGGCATAAACCTCTGCTGCGGTTAAACCAAAGAGGAAGAAGTTTTCTGCCCCAGCTTCTTCGCGAATCTCGATATTTGCTCCATCTAGAGTCCCGATAGTTAAAGCACCATTCATAGCAAATTTCATATTGCCAGTCCCAGAAGCTTCTTTCCCAGCAGTAGAAACCTGTTCAGAAAGATCAGCAGCAGGATAAATTTTCTGACCGAGAGAAACACTAAAGTTAGGTAAGAAAACAACTTTAATCCGACCACGAACATCGGGATCATCGTTGACAACTTCGGCAACCGAGTTAATTAACTTGATAACTAACTTAGCCATAAAATATCCAGGTGCGGCCTTGCCGCCAAAGATAAAGGTGCGAGGCACAATATCAATCGTAGGATTTTGTTTGATGCGATTGTAGAGAGCAATGATATTGAGAACTGCCAAATGTTGACGCTTGTACTCATGAATTCTCTTAACTTGCACATCGAAGATAGAGTTGACATCCACATCGATATTACGAGTTTTTTTGATGTACTTGGCAAGATTTACCTTGTTTTCATGCTTAATTTCACGCCAACGCTTACAGAATGCAGGATCACCAATATATTTCTCGATCCCACGCATCTGGTCTAAATCTTTTAACCAACCATCACCAATTTTTTCAGTTACCAAAGCAGATAACTTAGGATTACTCATCAAGATCCAACGACGAGGAGTAACCCCATTGGTCTTGTTAAAGAATTTCTCTGGCCAAAGTTTTGCAAAGTGTTTAAGAGTATCTTGTTGCAAAAGTTTGGTATGAAGTGCAGCAACCCCATTGATAGCATGAGCACCAACACAGGCTAAATTTGCCATTCTGACTTTTTTCTCGTCTCCCTCTTCAAGGATCGAAAGCTCTGAAGCCAAGTCTTCATCATCAGGGAACCAAGTTCTTACATTCTCTAGGAAACGATGATTTAGTTCATAAATAATTTCAAGATGACGAGGGAGAAGCTTACCAATCAGACTAATAGACCATCTTTCTAGTGCTTCAGGCATTAAAGTGTGGTTGGTGTAAGCCAGAGTTTTTTGAGTGATGTCCCAAGCTTTTTCCCATTCAATATCATGCTCATCAATCAAGAGACGCATCAACTCAGCAACGGCAATTGCAGGATGAGTATCGTTTAGTTGAATTGCAGACTTTTCGTAAAAATTCTCTAGGGAAGGATGCTTGTTTAAGTGAATACGCACCAAATCCTGTAAAGACGCAGCCACAAAGAAATACTGTTGAGCAAGTCTTAACTCCTTACCCTGAGGAGTATTGTCGTTAGGATAAAGAACCTTGGAAATAGTCTCTGAACTCATCTTTTCGGCTACTGCACGGTCATAGTTCCCTGCATTGAATGCTTCGAAGTTGAACGCCTCACTCGCTTCAGCTTTCCAAAGACGTAGCGAATTAACAGTGTTAGTTTTGTAGCCTGGAACAGGTGTATCGTAAGGAATTGCCTTGACTTTACGCTCAGGAATCCAACAGACTTTGAAATTTCCTTGCTTGTCATGATGAGATTCGGTGTGTCCTCCCAAGCCAACTTCTACGGTATCTTCTGGGCGAGCAATCTCCCAAGGATTACCATACATCAGCCAGTTGTCAGGAACTTCTCCTTGCCAACCATCACGAAGAACCTGACGAAAGATTCCGAACTCATAACGAATTCCGTAACCAATAGCAGGCATTTCTAAGTTCGCTAAAGAATCAAGAAAACAGGCAGCAAGTCTTCCCAGTCCACCATTTCCTAATCCGGGATCTGGCTCTTGTTCAATTAAATCTTCTAGGTCTAGGTCAAATTCTTTAACAACCTCGCTCATTTTTTCAAACATTTCCAGGCTGAGAAGGTTGTTGGCTAGATGCCTGCCCATTAAGAACTCGGCAGACAAGTAGGAAACTACTTTTACGTCCTCTTCTTGATAAGTACGGCTAGTTTTTAGAAAGCGAAGCAAAAGGCGATCGCGCACAGTATAGGCTAATGCGTAGTAGTAATCCCAGAGGGTTGCATTGGATCTATCTTTGCCTTGAAGGTAAAAAAGATTATCTTGGAAAGCTCGTTTGAGAGTCTCCAGACTCATCCCCGTGCGATCGTCTTCTACCTTTAGATTAGCGGTAGCATCTGGATTTTGATGCTGTTTTGGTTGAATTTGCATAGTAGTTTGTCAGCGATTAAAGTCTAGTTATTAGTGGTGAATTATTTTGATTTGCAACTATATATAAGGGTTAACAGGAAAGTGTCCAGTCAAAATTTTCAAACTCTATTGCTCAAAAAATGCTTTAGGAGAAAACGTCCTAATTATCAGAATGAAGATAATAGTTTCTTGGATCTCTCTCTGCAAACCTTATTTTTTTTATTCCCTACGTTTCCCGTTTACTATCTCCATCGCTCGTGTTTCCTGGTTGTAATTAACAGGTTTTTATCAAAGAGGACCTAGACCAATACTTCCTGCGTAAACTGCGCGATCTCCTAATTCTTCTTCGATCCTTAACAAGCGATTATATTTAGCAACTCTCTCACTCCGACATAGAGAACCAGTTTTGATTTGACCTGCTCTAGTTGCTACGGCAAGATCAGCGATCGTGGTATCTTCAGTCTCGCCAGATCTGTGGCTAATAACTGAACGATAACCGCTTCTGGTTGCTAAATTGATTGTTTCTAAGGTTTCTGTAAGAGTTCCAATCTGATTGAGTTTGATCAAGATGGCATTTCCAGTCCCTTGATCAATACCTTTTTGCAACCTAGTAGCGTTGGTAACAAACAAGTCATCCCCAACTAGCTGAACTTTAGAACCGATTTTGTCAGTCAAAAGTTTCCAACCATCCCAGTCCTCTTCATCCAAACCATCTTCGATCGAAACAATTGGATATTTATCAACAAGTTCTGTCAAATAGTTAATAAACTCAGTAGGAGAATGGTCTGCCCCATCGTAAACATATTTGCCATCTTTGTAGAACTCACTTGCAGCTACGTCCATTGCTAAGGCGATTTCTGTTCCTGGCTTATAACCAGCTTGCGCGATCGCAACCATCAAGATTTCGAGAGCCTCTTCATTAGAGCCTAGGTTAGGAGCATAACCTCCTTCGTCACCAACCCCCCCAGAGAGTAAGCCTTTGTCTTTTAAAACTTTGCCTAGGGTCGCAAAAACCTCTGCTCCCCACCGTAAAGCTTCGGCAAAGGATCCTGCGCCCACAGGCATAATCATAAATTCCTGAAAATCTACATTATTGTCGGCATGTTCTCCACCGTTAATGACATTCATCATCGGCACAGGTAGAACATTGGAAGTTGGACCACCTAAGTAGCGATAAAGAGGTAGACCTAACTCTTCTGCTGCGGCTTTAGCTGTTGCTAGAGATACAGCTAAGATTGCATTTGCTCCCAAGTTTTTCTTGTTAGGAGAGCCATCCCGTTTAATCATTTCCAGATCAACGGATGCTTGATCTAGAGCATCAAAATCAATTAAAGATGGGGCAATCTTTTCCCGAACATTTCTCACTGCGGTTAAAACTCCTTTGCCACCATATCGCTGAGGATCTTCGTCTCGAAGTTCGTGAGC
>CALKUU010000325.1 GCA_937996665.1 uncultured Xenococcaceae cyanobacterium
ACAAATACCTCAGCTTCCAGTATTGAATTTTGCTAGCAGAATTTTTGCGACATCTGGAGACGATGAAATTGCTCTAGGTGGAAGTGGTCAAGTTGCCTTTGGTCAGAATGGGGATGATGTGATTGATTTTCGATTTGATAGTGGTGCTAATCGAGCTTTTGGGGGAGATGGGGATGATACCTTCTTGCTTGGCTCAGGCGATCGCATTTTTGGAGTAGATGGCAATGACACCTTTATCGTTGGTTCTGGTGGCGGAAATGTGATTACTGGTAATCGAGGCGATGACCAATACATCATTGCTGATGGAGTAATTCCTGAGTCTGTCAATACGATTACTGACTTTGTAACTGGTGATGACTTACTAGTTATCCAAAATTTGGGTGCTAGTTTTGAGGATTTGAGTTTTAGGGACAGCGCTGAGGGGGCGATTGTTGCGCTGAATGGTGAAGACTTAGTAGTGTTGACTAATCGCAATGCAAACTTTATTGGTAATGCGGATAATTTTTTATTTGTTGACCCCACTCCAGAAACTCCAGAATTTACGCAAGTATTTGCAAATGATGGAGACAACAATATTCTTGCCACCGATAGCAACGAAGTATTTTTCGGCTTAGGGGGAGATGATGTGATCGATTTTAGAAGCGATACAGGTGCGAATCGAGCTTTTGGTGGAGATGGTAATGATATATTTTTGCTTGGTTCAGGCGATCGCATTTTTGGAGTAGATGGAAATGACCGCTTCTTCCTAAGTTCAGGAGGAGAAAATGTGATTACAGGTAATCGAGGAGAAGATCAATACATTATTGATGGAGTAATTCCCGAGTCTGCTAATACTATTACCGATTTTGTTGTAGGAGATGATTTGATTGTTATTCAAGGTTTGGGAGTTGGATTTACAGATCTTGGTTTTAGAGATAGCGCAGATGGTGCAATTGTTTCTCTCAATGGTAGTGACTTAGCTGTGCTAACTAATCGCAATGCCAACTTTATTGGTAATGAAAATAATTTCGATTTTTTAGGCTAAGCATAGCAAGATTATTTAATAAATAATTAGAACTAAAAGACTACATTTAGTGAGGGAATATACTTCCCTCTTTTTTTATGATTAATTTAAAAAAATAATTAAGTAAGCATAGCTGCTTTGAGCAAAAAATAATTTAGTTATGACAATAAATAGCTAAAAATTATTTTTATTTATTTTTTAAATAATTAGATTGAAGTGGAAATAAGTATAAATATCTAGGTCATTTTACTCTTCGTTCTTCATGAAAAGTTTACCAAAACTTTATCCTAATTTTACCGATAAGCTCCTAATCTATTAGTTAAGTAAATACTCGTACACATATTTACTGAAGTAGTCTAATTTTTACCAAGTCTACTTGATTTTTTCTCCTAAGTTACTCCTTTCTCACTCAAATTTTATGGATATTTATTCCGTGACTTTAGCTAATAAATATTCAAGACAAATTACTTATTCAAAATTATGTGATTATCGACAAAATTTAGTGACATTTCCCTAGCCAATTTATTAGTTAGGCATATTCCCAACATCAGACAAAATTAAGATTATGACAATTTCTGAACTATTAGAACTCAGTTCTCTAGACGGTAATAATGGATTTACTATCTTTAATGCTCAGCCAGATAATGCAGATGCCGATGCTGGTTATTCTGTGAGCGAAGCGGGAGATATTAATGGTGACGGTATTGATGATTTGATCATTGGCACTGTTGGTATTCGCCCTATTGTTGAACCTACCCCCAATAATCCCTATGGGTATAGTTTTTTCACAGGGACAAGTTATGTTGTCTTTGGTCAAGATGATGGTTTTAGCTCGGAGCTTAATCTTGGTGAACTAGATCTTATTGATGGATTTGCCTTAAGCGAGAGTGAGAATTTATACGGAAACCAACATTTTGTTAGTGATGCTGGTGATTTTAACGGGGATGGTATTGACGATATTATTATTGGCTCTCGCTATGGAGATCGTGACTTTACAGGGGAAAGTTATATTGTTTTTGGCATAGAGGGTGGTTTTGATGTCGAGCTTAATGCACTTGAGTTAGATCTAGGTTTTGGATTAAATATCGATGCAGGTCTTGTCTCTACTGGACTTGTCGGTACTTCTGTTGCAGGCTTAGGTGATGTTAATGGCGATGGTCTAGATGATGTTGCTGTCAATACAGGCGGTTCAGATAATTATGTGATTTTTGGGGACAACGTTAATACTGGTTCCGAACTGTTGCTTAGTGATTTAAATGGTACTAACGGCTTTGCTGTAGAAAGCTCATCTAATGTTGGTCTGAGGGGTGTCGGCGATTTTAATGGCGATGGGTCTAGCGATTTTATCATTCCTCAAAATTCTGGTAATGAAGAAGTCACCATCGTTTTTGGGAGCAGTAATAATTTTGGAAGCAGCCTAGATCTTGATGAGCTAAACAGCAGCAATAGTCTTACTATTAACGGCTTTGATCAGGGAAATTCTGCTGCTGCGATCGCCTTTAATGTCAATGGAGTAGGCGACCTTAATAATGATGGACTTGATGATATTGCGATTGTTCCTAGTAGTCAAAATGAAGGAATCGTCCAAATAGTTTTCGGTAGTAGTGACGAAAATAGTTTGGACGGCAGCTTGAATCTTGCTGATGTTAATGGTTCTGGTGGTTTTACGATTACAGGACTAAATTTAGCAGATGAAGAAGTTAGAACCTCTCTATCTGTAGATAGTGCGGGAGATTTTAATGGAGATGGTATTAACGATCTTATTCTTGGTGCAGAAGAAATTCTTCTCGATGGAGAAAGCGTTGCTGCCAGCTATGTAATTTTTGGGCGAGAAAATAGTTTTCAGACCGATATTGATCTTGCGGATCTTGACGGCACTAACGGCTTTGTCATTCCTGATGCTTTTATCGTGAGCGGAGCAGGAGATCTTAATAGTGATGATGTTGACGATATTATTGTTGGTGATGGCGATAATAGCTTCGTTATTTTCGGAGAAGTACCTGACCCCGAGCCAGAACAAATACCTCAGCTTCCAGTATTGAATTTTGCTAGCAGAATTTTTGCGACATCTGGAGACGATGAAATTGCTCTAGGTGGAAGTGGTCAAGTTGCCTTTGGTCAGAATGGGGATGATGTGATTGATTTTC